>JAIBDF010000119.1 GCA_024679535.1 Chromatiales bacterium | reverse complement strand
TCCGTGACGTCAGGCAGCATCCAGCTCGAAATGACATCGGCTTTCCCGCTGCAGACCGCAACGCTCGGCCTCGTCAATGACGGCACAGCAGCACCGCCCTCGCCTATGGCGGCGACCAACGATGAAGCGCTGCACTGGACCACCCGCATCGATCGCCCAAAGGGTGAGACCTCAACAATTCGTGTAGCGGTTACTGCGGATGGAGCAACCTGGTACGCAGAAATACCGACGGTGTTCCTGTTTGTCGGAAAATAATGCGGCGACCCTGCCATCCTCTTTTCCGGGTCTTTTTCATTTAACTGAGCACTTCGATCATGGGTAGGGTTACAGGGCTTCGGACGATAATCCGTCTTCAACCATCTCGTTCACCATTTCATTGAGTTGCTCTGCCAACTCTGTCCAACCGTCAGAGGCCGACACCCTCGAAAAAGGTGACGAGTTCGTGAATGAAATACGCGCGCGGTGTCTCGAGGAACGCCGCGTGGTCGCCACCGGGGACGGTAACCCACTGTTTGTGGCCGGTCCCGATGCCCATATAGAGTTTCGCCTGATACTCGGGCGGTGCAATCGGGTCGTGCTCGCCAACAATTACGAGCGTCGGCACCTTGACCAGCGACGGATCGAGCGCGTTGTAGTCGGAAAATGAGCGCAGGTCGGTCCTGATCGGATCTGCCTCGAGCGCCATTCTCACGTAAGTGTCGACGGCCTTTGCACTGATGGTACCGGGCAGAATGAAGTCTTCGGCGGCCGCCTCGGCGGTGGTCGGGGCACGCAGGGGCTCTATACCAGGGTCGTCGGCGGGCAGCGTCGTGTCGAGGTCATACCAGTAACCGAACAGCGCCAACGATCGCATCGCATCCGGATGGCGCTGCGCCGTCAGTTGCGAAATTGTCGACCCCATCGACCAGCCGAACAGGTGTGGCTTCTGTCCCGAGACGCGCTGCGCTGCGATCCAGTCCAGCACGGCGGCCACATCAGCGGCGGCGCGATTCGGCGTCAGCCAGCCGGTCTCGTCGCGCGGCGTCTGCCCGTAGCCGCGCAGATCCACGGCGAACACCGCATATCCGTTTTCGACCAGCCCGTCCATCAGTGACAGATCCTCGCCCTCGACCTGCAGATCGAAGTCCGGTAACGAACTCCAGGTGCGTCCGTGCACGAGCAGGATAGCCTCGCTCGCGCCAGCTGCGCTCTTCTCCCAAACGGCCATCGGGTGCCCATCCGACGATACCGTATGCCTGACGAGCTCGGCCGACTGCGCCAGCGGCGCCACGCTGAGCAACAGGATGGCGAATGAGCTGATAATTAGCCTGGTCAGGTACCACAATCGAATCATGTGCCGGTTCCTTTCATGCTGCGGGCCGGTGGCCGTGACCGGTCAATGATACCGCGCAACCGTCGGCAGCGGGCATTGTACTCGCGGAATCCGACCGGCCTCCGATGTCCGCTCTGGTGTGGACTCAGAATCTCGTCGCTCTTCATTTTTTGGTAGCGCAACTGCAGGTTCATCAGGGAGTTCTGTATCCCGTCATTCGAAACAATTCCCAGATTTTCAGAATTGATCTACTCCTGGAACGTGTTGTCACTTTGATAAAACTGGGGCACACGTGGGTGTGTATTTGATGGTAGTTGAGGTCTTCCAGGTCCTCCTGCAATGAGAAATGCCGCGCCGTTCATGGCGATGATCGAATCGGGAGCATGGCGTTGGCCTGGAGTTGTGGATATGACTCCAAGAGCAACGAGGATCAGTAGACCACCCGCTACTGCACAGAAAAGTGCTATTGCCAAATGACTACGTCGCGAAGTTTGCATGGCACCTGACAGCCTGCGGCCAGGAAACGGCCGAGTCTAGACGCTATTCGCCTTTGGTCCAATGGAGGGCGGACCCTCGCGCCCCTAAACTATGCGAGTTCGCAAATCCGCAGGATCGCTATGACAACCTACTCCGCAACGCACCGAGCATCGATAGAGAATCCGGAAGAATTCTGGGCAAAAGCTGCAGAAGGAATCGATTGGGACAAGCGCTGGGACAGCGTGCTCGACAACCCTGATCCCATGACCTATCGCTGGTTTACCGGCGGCCGGCTGAATACGTGCTACAACGCCCTTGATCGTCACGTCGAACGCGGACGCGGCGACCAGGCCGCCATCATTTATGACAGTGCCGTTACGGACAGCAAACGTACGATCAGCTACTCGGATCTTCTTTCCGAGGTGGCGAGTTTCGCGGGCGTCCTTGCGGCACAAGGCGTCAATAAGGGCGATCGTGTCATCGTTTACATGCCGATGATCCCTGAGGCAATCGTCGCCGTGCTTGCCTGTGCCCGCCTCGGTGCGGTTCATTCAGTCGTATTCGGTGGGTTCGCAGCCAATGAACTGGCGACGCGGATCGACGACGCAAAACCCAAAGCCATTGTGTCTGCCTCTTGCGGTATCGAGCCATCGCGACTGGTCGAGTACAAACCCCTTCTTGACGAAGCTATCGAACTGTCATCTCACAAACCCTCGCATTGCGTCATCTTTCAGAGGCCTCAAGTCGCGGCCAGCATGATCGCAGGACGAGACGTCGACTGGAATGAAGCCATGGCTCAGGCTGAGCCGCATGGCTGCGTGTCAGTTGCAGCGACCGACCCGCTCTACCTGCTCTACACCTCAGGAACGACTGGCCAGCCAAAGGGCATCGTTCGCGACAACGGCGGTCATGCCGTCGCGTTGCACTGGTCGATGAAAAATATTTACGAAGTGGATCCGGGCGAAGTGTACTGGGCCGCCTCCGACATCGGCTGGGTCGTCGGGCACTCCTACATCATTTATGGCCCGTTGCTACACGGCAACACGACGGTGCTGTTCGAAGGCAAGCCTGTCGGTACGCCGGACGCCGGAGCCTTCTGGCGCGTTGTGGCGGAGCACAAGGTCGCGACCATGTTCACGGCGCCTACGGCATTTCGGGCGATCAAGCAGCAAGACCCGGACGGTAAACTGATTCAAAACTACGACCTGTCCAGTCTGAGGACGTTATTCCTGGCGGGCGAGCGCTGCGATCCGGACACACTTCACTGGGCCGAGAACAAGCTCGGTATTCCGGTTATCGATCACTGGTGGCAGACAGAAACTGGTTGGGCAATTGCCGCCAACTGTGTCGGCATCGAGCGTCTTCGTGTGAAAGCCGGCTCGGTTGGCCCGGCGGCGCCCGGCTGGGATGTGCGGGCATTGCACAGTAACGGCGAAGAGGTCGAGCCAGGTGAACCCGGCGCCATTGCCTGCAAGCTGCCGCTGCCCCCTGGATCCCTGACCGGACTCTGGCAGGCTGAGGACCGCTTCCGTTCCTCCTACCTCGAGACCTTCCCCGGTTACTACGAAACGGGTGATGCCGGATTCATTGACGCAGACGGCTACGTCAACGTTATGTCGAGAACCGACGACGTCATCAATGTGGCCGGCCACCGACTGTCTACAGGCTCGCTTGAGGAAGTGCTTGCGGGACACTCCGATGTTGCGGAATGCGCGGTGATCGGTGCGGCGGACAAACTCAAAGGCCAGCTGCCCGTTGGCTTCCTGGTGCTTAAGGCTGGCGTCGACCGCGACCGCAGCGAGATAGTCAGGGAAGCGGTATCGCTCGTGCGTGAGCAGGTTGGCCCCGTCGCGGCGTTCAAGAACGCTATTGTCGTTGACCGCCTGCCGAAGACGCGCTCCGGAAAAATCCTGCGTGGGACGATGCGCAAGATCGCCGACAGCGAGGAGTACAACATGCCGGCGACGATCGAAGACCCGGCAGTGCTTGAGGAAATTCAGGGTGCGCTAGGTACTATCGGCTTCGCCAAGTAATCTGCGCAGCTCAGCAGCACCAGCAACTTCATGCGCGTCGATGCCGAAGTCGCGAGCCGCTGCGATGTTGGGCGCTGAGTCGTCGACAAAGAGAACGTCATCTGGCGCGCAATCGAAGAATTCCGTCACGTCTCTAAATGCCGCGTGCTCCGGCTTGTAGTGGCCGGTCTCGCAGGACAGAAACACGTGATCGAATGATTCGAATACGCGCGAGGCCATCGTGACCTGCCGCCAGTGAATCTCGTTGGTATTCGACAGCAACGCCACGCGATATCGCTGCGCTGCGTTCTGGACGAGATCGCCGATGCCCGGAAATAGCTTCAGCTGCCACGCGTGGAAGCGCGGCCCAAATGCTTCTTCACCAGAGCAGCCCAATACCGCCGGGATTTCCTGCAAAAACTCTTCCTCGTTCATCTGACCCGTCTCGAGTGCGCGCACGATTGGTGACGAGGTCCAGGCGGTCCAGAACTGAGGTAACGTCATGTCGAGCCCCATCGCGGCCACAGGATCACCAAGGTCTGCGAGAACGCCGCCCAGGTCGAGCAGCAATACGGGTTTGGTCGCGCTCATGTCAATCCGGAGACCTCACGTTCCAGACCAGGATCGCGAGCAGCAACGACACCACGGCCGAGCCAATCCACAGCGCGCCAGCCGCATCGAAGTTGTAAATCGTCTCACCATTAACGACGGTCTTGCCCGCATCAATCAGCTGGCCGCTAATAATGTCCTGTAACCCGGCGCCAATATAGCTCGCAAGTCCGACGATTCCGAGTACGGAGCCGGACACTTCTTTCGAACAAATGTCGACCGCCATCAGTCCACCCAGGTAGACCATCAACACGCCCAGGGCCACACCGAAAAACACCATCGCCAGCGTGTCAACGATGGGATCCGCCGGACCGAGCACAAACAATGCAATCGCCAGTGCATAGATGACACCAAAAACCAGGGCCGGCAGATTACGTCTGCCGCTAAAGAAACGGTCCGACAGGATGCCAGAGAAGAACGTACCGAAGATCCCCGCAATGGCGTTGGCAGACACGATCGAACTCGCTTCGATCGTCGTGTAACCCTTCTCCGCCTCCAGGAAAAAAATACCCCAACTGTTGACCGCATAGCGCGTCACGTAGAAGCAGGCGCTTGAGACCGCAAGGATCCAGACCGCAGGATTCGTAACAACCTGCCACTGCTTTCTACTCGTGCTCAGCCCGGCGAGCTCCGGCGGCTCCGGCTTTGTGACCACGGGAAGGCCGTAAACATCGGGCCGCTCAAACAGAAAGCGCAGAATGAACAGGCTCATAAGGATACAAACAGCGCCCGCCACGCGAAAACCCCACATCCAGCCGAAGCTCGTGATAACGAACGCCGTGCCGATGAAAGTAATCGCCTCGCCGATGTTGTGACTGCTGGCCCACATGCCGTAAAACGTCCCGCGTTCCTTGCCGCTGTACCAGTGAGTGATGGTCACAACGCTCGAGCCCGCACCGAACGCCTGGAACCAGCCGTTGAAACCCCAGAGAATCAGAAACGCCCAGAACGCCGTGGTGAAACCAAGCACAAGGTTTATGAGGGCGGATATAAACAGACCCATGGCCATGAAGCGCCTGACATTCACGCGGTCTGCAAGGATGCCATTGGCGAGTTTGCCAAATGCATACGCGAAGAACAGTGCCGACCCGATGATCCCCATCTCGGCCGTATCGAAGATGCCGGCATCGGCCATGGGCTTCTTTGCCACGCTGAAACTCAGGCGGCACACATAGTAAAAGCCATACCCCACGGTAATCGCGAAGAACACGGCCCACTGGCGACGCCGCAGATCGGCGGCCACCTCCGGGTCCGACATATCTCTGACGACGGGGGCCGCCGGGGTCTTACGGAAGAAGGTCAGCATCAAAATTCGATCAGTATCTTGCCGCGAGCGCGCCCTTCCTCGGAGTACGTTATTGCCGCTTTCACATCCTGCAGCGCAAACCGGCGATCAATGACCGGCCTGACCGCGCCGCTTTGTACGAGCCCTGCGACCTCAGTGAGATCGTCTTTCCTGAGTCTGGCCAACAGGATAATCAATTCCTGGTCAACGAACGGCCCAGACAACAGCGCAGCTACAGGCCGCTTCATCGGTCCGAGCCAATTGCCCGATGGGCCGCCGACAATCACCAGCCTGCCCTGCGCACTCATCACGCTGCGGTTCTTCGACAACGAATGATTACCTACCATGTCGATGATCAGGTCATAGACCTCATCGCTCTCCGTGTAGTCTTCTTTTTTATAATCCCAGACGCGGTCGGCACCGAGTGAACGCACGAGTTCCACGTTGCGGGTGCTACAAACGCCGTGCACCTCGGCACCCATCGACTTGGCGATCTGTACGGCGAAGGTGCCGACGCCGCCCGACGCACCGTTGATCAGCACTTTCTGTCCTGGCTGAAGATCTCCTTTGTCGCGCAGGGCCTGCAAAGCCGTTAGCGCGGCTATCGGCAGTGACGCCGCCTGCTCAAATGACACGCCGGCGGGCTTGTGGGCGATCGCCCGGTGCTCGGGAATCAGGACATACTCGGCGAACGCTCCGCTGCGCCCCCCAAACACTTCGTCACCGGGCTTGAACTCGGTGACCTGTTCGCCGACGGCCGCGACCACGCCGGCAAAGTCGACGCCCATCCGATCGTCCTTGGGCGATCCGACTCCGCTACTGAGTCGCATGAAATACGGTGATCCGCGCATGTGATGCCAGTCGAGCGGATTGACGGAGGCAGCCTCCACCCTGACCAGAACTTCGTTATCGCCCGGCTTCGGCCTGGCCACGTCTTCGAGAGCCAGCACATCCGGCGACCCATAGCAGCGATAAACAACCGCCTTCATCTGCACGGCAGCCGACGCCGTTTCCGGCACCGGTCCGCAGGGAGCTGTATAGCCAATCACGATGGCCAGCGCCGCGACGGCGAGAACCAGCAATCCGAACAGCCCACTTACAATTTTATATCGCAATTTCATGATTGTCTGAATATAGCAGGCGCGACGCCTGCTGGGTCATAGGCTTTGAGTATGTAGCCAATGGCGAATACGCCGAGCGCTATCCAGATACCGCTCCAGCTCACCATTAAGGCCATTTCCCCGGTTGCCCAGTCCAACGACCCAGCGGGCGTCAGTGTTCCCGTTGCCCGCTGGTAAGGCAGAACATAGTAGACCGTGAGCAGGATCGGCAGCACGAACCCGTTAACGATGATCAGAACCGCCGGAGCAATCAACGTTATCCGGGTACGCCGCTGGCCAACTTCCGACGCCGGTCGCTCGTGCAGCTTTGCCAGATAGCGTTTTTCGGCGGCGCTCACTGTCGTCCTTCGAGAGACGATCAGGGTCACCAGCAGGCTCGCCAGCCCGCCGATGATGACCGGGTTCAGGTAGGACGGCAGCTCGAGCACGCCGACAAAGGTAAAGAACTTGGGAACAACATTGAATACAAGGCCCGCCAACATGCCCCAGAACGCGGCTTTCTCGGTGATTCGCTTGCTCCAGATCGACATAAGCCCGACGGGCCCCCATGACGAGGCAAAGACCGTGGCAATAAACGTCGTCAGCCAGAATATCTGCGGCGGAAATACCAGTGCCGCTGCCAGCGCCGCTGCCCCGGTAACCAGCATCATCAGGCGGCTGAACCGTAGCGACCTCGACTCGTCATCCGTATCGTGAATACCGATATCGTTGCTCACGCTGAAACCAACCAGCGACAGGAATGTTGACGCCGATGACAGCACGGCGGCCATGATGCCCGCGAGCATGAGGGCCCCGAGCACCGTCGGCAACATGTGCAGCGATGCCCAGATCGTTGCGCTTTCGGGTGGCGAAATCTCGGGGTTGCCGACATTGATAATGCCGCCCATGCCGTACACCAGCACCTGTAGCAGCGCGACGAACAAGGCGGCTATCACCGCAGACCGCAACACCACATGCTCGTTACGCGCCATCTGGTGACGGCTGGATTGCCAGGGGCTGACCATGTAGACCAGCATCCAGCTGATGTCGATAACGATGGCCCAGATGAGATAGTCGATCGCTGTGGGCCACTCCGTACCGGGACCGATCATGCCGTGCCATGACATGAGGTCCTTTTTCTGCTCGATGGCAACCAGGTCCTCAATAATCGAAGGAACACCACCGAGATCGCGGACGAGAAAGACAACCGCCGCCGCACTGGCGACGGTGAACAGCAGGAACATCAGCGTATCGGTCAGGATGACGCCGCGTGATCCCGAATACATCGTGAACGTCGTATAGCTCAGCCAGGCGACAACCAGCGCCTGGACGTAAGACAGGTCGGTAAGCTCCGCCAGCAGAATAGCTGCGCCCTGCGTAACGGCGAGCAGATAGCCGCCAAGGGCCAGAACTATCGTGATGCCTGCGAGGACCTGCACCCGCTTACTGTTGAAGCGCTGCCCGAAAAACTCGGCGAGCGTGTTCGTGCGGCTGCGTCGCAGGTAGCGACCAAAGAACAACGCCCCGAGCACATAACCAACTGCCGCGCCCTGAGGAAACAGGACGTAAGGTCCGGCCTGCGTATCGTAGGCGAAGCCGGCTTCGCCGAGGAACATCGTCGAGCTCATGACGCTCGCGACCAGTGTTCCCACGATCAGCAGCGTCGGCGCCCGACGCCCGGCGACATAGTAGTCATCGAGATTCCTGACACCGCGCCCGGCGTAGTTGCCGATAACGATGTAGACGAGAATGCTGACCGCGATCGCAGCCGTATAGATATCCATTAGTCCCGGTTGTATAAATAACTTCTATTCGAAGTATAACCTCGGTCGATCTTATTCAGATGAACCCGCAAGCGCACACTGGCTCCTACTATGCGGCCTCGGCAAACGCAGCAACTGCCTTCGCCCCACTGCGTGGCAAGCAGTCTGCCGACGTCTGTGTCATCGGCGCCGGTTTCACCGGCATCTCCACGGCGCTGCACCTCGCCGAGCGCGGTTACAACGTCCACGTCGTCGAAGCGCATAAAGTCGGCTGGGGTGCATCAGGTCGTAACGGCGGCCAGATGATCGGCGGCATTGCCGGCGAGAAGCACATTGCGAAGCACCATGGCCGGGACATCGAAGAACTTTTCGGCGAGCTGCGCTGGGCCGGACACAACATCATTCGCGAGCGTGTCGAGACCTACAACATCGACTGTGACCTGAAGTACGGCTATGTCGATGTGGCAATCAAGAAACGCCACATGCGCGACATCCAATACGACTACGAGCGCCTGCAGAAAGCGAACTTCCCGCACGAGGTACGCATCCTGTCCCG
>JAIBDF010000220.1 GCA_024679535.1 Chromatiales bacterium | reverse complement strand
TCGCGACGACGTTCGCCAGCAAAGCGCACGCATCGTGGAAGTATTCAATCGCATTGAACCCGGACCAGCCGGGGACGGTAAAGCGCTCGACGACGTGCCGTTTGCCAAGGTTCGCGAGACGCTCGAACAGACATTCGATCGTGAATTTGGCGGCTTCGGTTCGGCACCCAAGTTTCCGCATCCGACAACCATTGATCGCCTGCTGCGACACTGGCGCTCTACGGCCAATGCTACCGAGCCTGACGTCGAGGCCCTGTTCATGGCCGCGCTGACGCTCGCGCGCATGGCAGAAGGCGGCCTGTTCGATCATGTCGGTGGTGGTTTCTACCGCTACTCGGTCGACCAGCACTGGCAAATACCGCATTTCGAAAAAATGCTGTACGACAATGGACCGTTGCTGGCGATCTACGCGCAGGCGGCTATCGCGACCGGCGAAAAACTGTTTGCTGCCGCAGCCAATGCGACGGCGGACTGGATGCTCGCGGATATGCGCGACGACAATGGTGGCTTCTACGCGACCCGCGACGCCGACTCCGAAGGTCATGAAGGCCTGTACTACTTATGGGACCCGACCGAAGCAGAGGAACTGCTTGGCGACGACTATGAGGTCTTTGCACGGCGTTTTGGCCTGAATAAGGACGCGAACTTCGAAGGCCGGTGGCACCTGACCGTGCGCGAGCAGATCACAGACGACGAAGCAGAGACCATAGAGCGGGCAAAGAAAACGTTGCTGGCGAAAAGGGCGGCACGCGTTGCACCCGGCCGCGACGAAAAGCAGCTCACATCGTGGAACGCGTTGGCGATCCGCGGCCTCGCGATTGCGGGGCGCGCGCTCGAACGAACTGACCTGATCGATGCCGCGTCTGACGCGGTCGACTTCCTGCGACGGGAACTCATCAGGGACGGTCGCCTCTACGCCAGTCACAAAGACGGCGAGACACGTTTCGCGGCCTATCTTGACGATCATGCCTTCCTGCTCGATGCAGTCCTTGAGTTACTGCAGGCGCGCTGGAATTCAGGACACCTGGAGTTCGCACAGCAATTGGCGGAGCTGCTGCTGGAGTTCTATGAAGACGCGGAACATGGCGGCTTCTGGTTCACGGCCAACGACAGCGAGCAACTGATTCACCGCACCAAGCCCCTGGCGGATGAGGCAGTACCATCAGGCAACGGCATCGCGGCGTATGCGCTGCAGCGCCTTGGCTTCCTGCTTGGGGAAACACGCTACCTGGTCGCAGCTGAGAACACGCTGCGTGCCGCGTGGCGAGCAATCGAGGAATACCCGCACGGACATGTCAGCCTGCTCACTGCGCTGGAGGAATACCTCGAACATCCTGAGATCATCGTGATTCGTGGTGCTGCGGATGAGATCGGGCGCTGGCGGGATTCGGCAGCAAAGCTCTATGCACCGCGCCGGCTCGTGTTTGCGATCCCCGGAACCGAAGCCGGGTTGCCTGGTGCGCTCGATGATCGCAAACCCATTGCACACGAGACGGTTGCATACCGCTGCGTCGGCACGCATTGCGAAATGCCCGTGACATCCTGGGAAGCGCTGGCGGGCCAGCTCGCCGAGAGCAGTAATCAACCGCCCGGCTAGTTTGCGCCCTCAAGTAGCCGGTTGACGTCCTCGAAATATTTCACGTTCTTGTCGATATCGTACGGCTGCTCTTCGAGGTTTTCGGGATCCCATTCGCTGCGCTTGGTGGTAAAGAAATCGCCACCGTAGACATGAATAGCGCCAGTCAGCTTGCCCGTCGGATTGGTGACCGAATGGATGATATCGTCACCGAGCGGCCGCACGTCTGCAGCGCCCAGAGACTTCGCGCCAGCCGCTTCGATACGACCCTTGCCATCATCGGGCACGCGCCGCCAGAAAATATTGTCCTCACGTCCGCCGTAGACACCAATGGTGGCCCACATGTTGTGGTTGTGCGGCATCAGGGTCATGCGCGGCGCCCAGATAACGTTCAGGACCGTAAGCTCGTCTGAGACGTGCAGGCGCTGGATTCCACCCCGAGTGGGTTCACCCAGAACCTGCAGCAGGCTGCGAGGGTCTGCAACCGCACGCGCGACGGTCTCCCGCACGGCTTTGGTCGGGACCGGATCATTGACCACTGCCGCGCAGTCCGCAATAAACTGCTCGAGATCAAAGGCCATCAGGGGTAGGCCGTCAATAATCGGCCGGTGACTGGCAACACGCGTGCTGCGGCTGGGCCCCGAAAAGCAACGGGCAGGGATTCGACACGCATGCCCAGATTACGCTGCACCGCGAAGTGCAGATGCGAACCGCTCGAGATACCGCTGTTACCGGAGTCCGCTATGTACTGTCCGGTTGTGACGCGGTCTCCGGGCTGCACACGGATGGTATTCCAGTTGAGATGCGCATATACGGCAAAGGTGCCATCGTCATGCAGGATGCGCACGAGGTTAGCGAGGTCCGCGTACTCGTTGTCATCGGGTCCACCTTTGAAACTAGTGCTCGCCACATCGAATACGACACCGCCCCGCGCCGCCATGATATCTGTACCAACGGGCATCGCAATATCAACGGCATGCCTGCTGTCGCGGGGCAGATGCGTACCGGCATCCGGATACGTTTGCGTAATGGGGTAAGTGGCACCTGCGGCAAAGGGTGCGC
>JAIBDF010000189.1 GCA_024679535.1 Chromatiales bacterium | reverse complement strand
TGTAAGGGCGATGCTCTACCAGCTGAGCTAAGCACCCGGTTTTCTTTTGGGACATGAAAAAGCCCGTAACAACGGGCTTTTTCTTACCCTGTGCCCCCGAAGGGCGCGCTAGTTTACGGCATCCTTCAGGCCTTTGCCAGCCTTAAATCCAGGAACATTTGAAGCCGGGATTTGGATGGTCTCACCCGTGCGCGGATTACGTCCGGCGCGAGCTGCGCGAGCCTTCACAGAGAAGGTTCCGAAGCCAACGAGCGACACCGAACCACCATTGGCCAGCGTTCCCTGGATGCTGTCGAGTACTGAATCGACGGCTTTTGTTGCATCAGCGCGTGACAAACCAGCAGCGCCAGCTACCGCATCAATAAGTTCACCTTTGTTCATGCTTTCACCCTTGCAGATTGATTTTAAGGAAATTTCGATCAATCCAGCGAGCTCCCCCTATGGCGCAATCCGCTAGATCACCGTGCGCGTCTCCGTGCTACTACCTTTCACGCGCGGCTGCGACGTTTATACCTACTGGCATAAATAGCGTCAAATATCCTTTAACCATGCGGGTTACAGCGATTTAGTGGGGGCGGACAACGTCCTCGGATTTTCCCTCTTCCGACGGCTTTTTGGACTCGCTTTCGGCGTCCTTTTTATGGCCTTCAGGGACGGGCTGATGGACCAGTGCATGGTCCATAACCTGGTCTATCCATTTCACTGGAACAATCGTTAGTTTGTCCTTGATGTTCTTCGGAATTTCGGCAAGGTCCTTCTCGTTTTCCTCAGGTATTAATACCTTCGAAATGCCGCCCCGATGAGCCGCCAGGAGCTTCTCTTTAAGGCCGCCAATCGGCAGTACTTCGCCGCGCAGCGTGATCTCGCCGGTCATGGCCACATCGCTCTTAACAGGGATGTCGGTTAATGCCGACACCAGGGCAGTACACATGCCAACTCCCGCAGATGGACCGTCCTTCGGCGTGGCGCCTTCGGGCACATGAATGTGCACATCGAGCTTCTGATGGAAGTCCTCAGCCAGTCCCAGGACGCTCGCACGACTCCGTACCACGGTCATGGCGGCTTCGATGGATTCCTTCATCACATCGCCCAACTGACCCGTCGGCGTGAGCTTGCCCTTGCCCGGCACGACGGCGGCTTCGATGGTCAGCAGCTCGCCACCCACTTCGGTCCAGGCGAGGCCGGTAACCTGCCCGACCTGGTCGTTGTCCTCGGCTTTGCCAAAGCGGAACCGGCGCACACCCAGGTACTTTTCCATGCTCTTGGGCGTTACCAGCACGCGGCTTTTGCTCGGCTTGAGCAGCAATTTCTTGACCACCTTGCGGCAGATCTTTGAAATCTCGCGTTCGAGGTTGCGCACGCCCGACTCGCGCGTGTAATGCTGAATAATGTCCCGCACCGCACCCTCGGTAATTTTGAGCTCTTTCTCCTTGAGCCCGTTCTCCCTGAGCTGTTTCGGTACCAGGTACTTTAAAGCGATGTTGGTTTTCTCGTCCTCGGTGTAACCGGGGATACGAATCACTTCCATACGATCCAGCAACGGCGCCGGAATATTCAGGCTGTTGGCCGTGCAGACGAACATCGTGTCCGACAGATCGAAGTCGACTTCGAGGTAGTGATCGGCAAAGGTCGAGTTCTGCTCGGGGTCGAGCACCTCGAGCAACGCCGATGACGGGTCGCCACGGAAGTCCATGGCCATCTTGTCGATCTCGTCGAGCAGGAACAGCGGATTGCGCACGCCCGTCTTGGAGAGGTTCTGGATGATCTTGCCCGGCATCGAGCCAATGTAGGTACGGCGATGCCCGCGAATCTCAGCCTCGTCACGCACGCCACCCAAGGACATGCGCACGAACTTGCGGTTGGTCGAACGCGCGATGCTCTGACCCAGCGAGGTCTTGCCGACGCCCGGCGGTCCCACGAGGCACAGAATCGGGCCCTTGAGCTTTTTCACACGCTGCTGCACGGCGAGATACTCAAGGATGCGCTCCTTGACCTTCTCGAGACCGTAGTGGTCCGCCTCGAGCACGCTCTCAGCCTTCTTGAGATCCTTGTAGACCTTGCTGCGTTTCTTCCACGGCGCCTTGACCAGCCAGTCCACGTAGTTGCGCACCACGGTAGCCTCGGCCGACATCGGCGACATGAGTTTGAGTTTGTTGAGCTCGGAAACGGCTTTTTCCTTCGCCTCTTTCGGCATGCCGGCTTTTTCGATCTTCTGTTCGAGATCGGCAAGCTCATTCGGCGCGTCTTCCATCTCGCCGAGTTCTTTCTGAATGGCCTTCATCTGCTCATTCAGGTAGTACTCGCGCTGGCTCTTCTCCATCTGCTGCTTGACGCGGCCGCGGATGCGTTTTTCGATCTGCAGCACATCAATTTCGCCTTCGATGATGCCCAGCACCTGCTCGAGGCGGTCCTTGATGTCCCGAATTTCGAGAATGCGCTGCTTCTCGGAGAGCTTGAGCGCCATGTGCGCTGCAACCGTGTCAGCGAGGCGACCCGGCTCGTCGATACCGGACAGCGAGGTCAGGACCTCGGGCGGCACCTTCTTGTTCAGTTTCACGTATTGCTCGAACTGCGAAATGATCGACCGCACCAGGACGTCGATTTCGCGTTCGTCGTGACGTTCCTCATCGCCAAGCGGCGTGATCTCTGCCGAGAAATGATCCTCGACGTTGAAGCGATCGATCAGCGCGCGTTCGCCGCCTTCGACCAGCACCTTGACCGTGCCGTCCGGGAGTTTGAGCAGCTGCAGGATCGTGGCGAGCGTACCAACCTCATACAAATCATTAGGTTGCGGGTCATCCAGGTCGGCCGCCTTCTGTGCGACCAGCAGGATGCGCTTGCCGGCGTCCATCGCCTTGTTCAACGCAACGATGGATCGTTCGCGCCCGACGAAGAGCGGAATGACCATGTGCGGGTACACGACCACGTCGCGCAATGGCAATACGGGAACGCCAGACGAGTCGTCGATGACCGAGTCGTCGTCGATCGATGAAATCAGATCTTTTTCAGACATGCTGCCTCTCTAGGCGCCGTCGGACCCGGTGGGCCGTTGCGGCTGCTCGATGTTAACGGTCGGCGTCTCATCCGACTCATAGATTACGTAGGGCTTGGTTTCGCCGGTTACGACGGCCTCATCTACGACAACCTTCTTCGCGCTAGTCGATGAAGGCAGGTCATACATGGTATCGAGCAATACATTTTCAAGGATGGTGCGCAATCCGCGCGCGCCGGTCTTGCGTTCCATGGCCTTTTTCGCCACCGCCCGCAGCGCATCTTCGCGGAATTCCAGTTCGACGCCTTCCATTTCGAAAAGCTTGCCGTACTGCTTGGTCAGCGCGTTCTTCGGCTCCAGCAGGATCTGCACGAGCGCATCTTCGTCCAGTTCCTCGAGCGTGGCGACGACCGGCAGGCGGCCGACGAACTCGGGGATCAGTCCAAAGCGAATCAGGTCTTCAGGTTCGACGTCATGGAGGAGCTCGCCGATGCTCTGCTGCTCCTCATCGGTCTTGACCTCGGCAACGAAGCCGATGCCACTCTTGGTCGAGCGCTCCATGATGATCTTTTCGAGACCCGCGAACGCGCCGCCGCAGACGAACAGGATGTTACCCGTGTCCACCTGCAGGAACTCCTGCTGCGGGTGCTTGCGACCGCCCTGCGGCGGTACCGAGGCGATGGTGCCCTCGATGAGCTTCAGCAAGGCCTGCTGTACGCCCTCGCCCGACACGTCGCGCGTGATCGACGGGTTGTCCGACTTACGTGAAATCTTGTCGATCTCATCGATGTAGACGATGCCCGTCTGCGCCTTGTCGACGTCGTAGTCGCACTTCTGCAGCAGCTTCTGGATGATGTTCTCGACGTCTTCACCCACGTAACCCGCTTCGGTCAGGGTGGTGGCGTCGGCAATCGTGAACGGCACATTCAGAAGACGCGCAAGCGTCTCGGCGAGCAGCGTCTTGCCGCAGCCGGTCGGGCCGATCAGGAGAATATTGGATTTGGCGAGCTCGATGTCGTCTTTCGAGCGCTCGTTCATGCGGTCGTTGAGCCGCTTGTAGTGGTTGTACACGGCGACCGACAGGACCTTCTTCGCACGCGCCTGCCCGATGACGTACTC
>JAIBDF010000178.1 GCA_024679535.1 Chromatiales bacterium | reverse complement strand
TTGGGGTCCGGCTTGTCTCCCAGTTCCGGGAAATCTTCAAGCAGCTTCGCGATCACGGCGGGACTCTGCAGCCGGAAGAACGTGTTCATTTCGCGCTCCTGGGCCAGCGTAGTGACCAGCGCTTCGTCGGGGTCCTGGTTTGCGTAGGTATCCAGCATCTGTCTTGCAGCGGCGTTGTCGGGTTCACGATCGAGCGTGAACTCAAGATTATTTACCAGGTAGTCATGTCCAGGATACAGCAGCGTATTTTCCCCGAGTGCATCCAGTTGCTTGCTAAAGGTTTCGTAAAGTTCCTCGGGATGACCGCCGTTGTGGCAGTTACCGGCACCCGCATTGAAGAGTGTGTCGCCCGAGAACAGCGCGGGCTGCTCGGTGTGCGACAACAGACAGATGTGACACATCGTATGACCTGGCGTATCCAGGCACTCGAGTTCGACCGTCTTGCCGACCTTGATGACGTCGCCCGCGCCGACACCCCGGTCCATGTTCGGTATGCGTTTACCGGCATCCTTGTGGGCAATGATCTTTGCGCCGGTCGCGTTCACGACACCCTTGTTCCCTCCGGTATGGTCCGCGTGTTCGTGAGTATTGAGGATTTGCGTGATCGTCCAGCCGCGTTCCTGAGCGATATCGAGGCACTTCCTGAAGTCCAGCGGATCGATGGCCAGAGCTTCGCCCGACTCCGCACAGGCGACGAGATAGTTGAAATTGCGGTAGGCGTTACCGGTCCATACCTGCTCGACAATCATTCCGGTATTGCCTCCCGCACATACGCCTGTTGCCCACCGACCCAGGTTTCGAGGACGACGATGTCGTCGATCTCTGCGGCCGGGATCGTGAAGTAGTCGCGATCGATAACGATGAAGTCGGCCCACTTGCCGGGCTCGAGACTGCCGAGCCGGTCTTCCTGCCGGGCGGCGAACGCACCGGCCAGCGTGAATGAATGCAGCGCTTCAGCGCGTGTCAGGGCCTGGTCGGCGTACCAGCCACCGTCGGGTTCACCGTCACGACCCTGGCGCGTAACCGCCGCGTACAGGCCATGGAACGGGTTGGAGAGCTCGACCGGGAAGTCCGAGCCGTTCGCGACCGTTACGCCTGCCTCGAGCATGCGTCGCCACGCATAGCCGCCGAGAATTCGCTGCGGACCGATGCGGTCCTCCGCCATATTCATGTCGCTGGTCGCGTGAGTCGCCTGCATCGACGCGATGATTCCGAGCTCGGCAAAACGCGGGATGTCCTCAAGCGTCACGATCTGGGAATGCTCGATCCGATTGCGCAGCGGTGACGGTTCGCCACCCTGTGCGTTCTCAAAAGCATTCAGCGACATTTGATTGCCAAGGTCGCCAATGGCGTGAATGCCAACCTGGAACCCCATGCCGTTTGCCTTCTCGACCATGGCGTCGAGTTCATCCTGGGTCCAGAAGGGGAGGCCACGATTTTCGGGGTCATCCGAGTAAGGCTCGATCATTGCAGCACCGCGGCTGCCCAGTGCGCCGTCGGAATAGAGTTTTACCGACGAGATTGCCAGCCTGTCATTGCCGTAGGCGTAGATTGGCTTGCCGATGGCATCGAGCACATCGCCTGCGCCGCCCGTCATGGCATAGATGCGCATTCCGAGGTCTCCATCGTCCGCCATGGACATGTAAATCTCAGCATTCACGATATCGATCCCCGCGTCATGCACGCTGGTCATTCCTTCTGAGAGGAGCGTATCGACCGCGGCCCTGATCGCGGCCCGACCTTCGGCTTTATCCGGTTTTGGCACATGTATTTCCACCAGATCCATTGCCATGTCGATGAGGACGCCGGTTGCGTGACCGTTGTCATCGCGGATGATCTTGCCGCCGACCGGATCGGGCGTGTCGGCGTCGATGCCCGCCTGTTTCATAGCGACGCTGTTGGCCCATCCCGCATGGCCATCAATGCGCCGCAGCCAGACCGGTCGATCGCTGACGACGGCATCGATGTGGGCGGCCGTCGGAAATTCCTTGACGGGCCACAGGACCTGGTTCCAGCCACGGCCGGTGATCCAGCGCGTGTGCGGCTTGTCCTTGCGGTACTGCGCAATAGCGGTTACCGCATCATCAACACTCGCTACGCCCGTCAGGTCGAGGCTGGTCTTGAGAAATCCGAGTCCGGCGACATGCGCGTGGGCGTCGACAAGTCCAGGCAAGATCGTTCGTCCCTGGCCGTCTATCTGCGTCGCGTCGACATGTTGTTCCAGCAAGTCGGCATTGCCGGTTGCCACAACCCGCCCTGCATCATCGAATACGAGAACCTCGAACTCGACGATGCCGTCGTTCGTCGATGTGAAGCCATTGATGTTGTGCAACGCTGTGGCAGCACCTGCATTGGTCCATGCGAGGATAAAGAGAAGAAGCAATGCAGAATATTTGTACAGGGTCATGGCAACGCCTCGTTCGTTTTATGGAGCGGCACACGATAACATCAGCACATGATGAATCCAGATACAAACAGGAAAATTCTCTGCGTGGGCGTTAATTACCGTCCGCATATTGAAGAGATGGGGCGCGAGATCCCCGAGCACCCGGTGGTCTTCGTCCGTTTCCCGGGCAGCCTGGTCAATGCCGGTGAAGCGATGCTCCGTCCGCGCGTCTCGGAACAGTATGATTTTGAGGGGGAACTCGCCATCGTGATCGGCAAAGCGGCAAGACATGTGTCGAGAGCGGACGCGTATGACTACGTCGGTGGGTATTGCTGTTTCATGGATGGGTCGGTCAGGGACTGGCAGCGACATACCGGCCAGTTCACTGCGGGCAAGAATTTTGAGCGCAGCGGGGCGATCGGGCCGATGGTTCCTGCGGCGCAGATACAGGATCCGACTGCGCTGGAGCTGACCACCCGGGTGAACGGCAAGGTCATGCAGCGAGGCCGTATCAGCGAGCTCGTGTTTGATATTCCAGCGTTAGTCGAATACTGCTCGACGTTCACAGAACTTCGACCCGGCGACATCATTGCAACCGGAACGCCGGGAGGTGTCGGCGCGGCTCGCAAGCCGCCTGTATGGCTCAGGGACGGCGATACCGTGGAAGTCGAGATATCGGGTCTCGGGGTGCTGAGTAACCCGGTACGGGACGAATAAGGCCGTAAAGGCAGTTTATGCGTTGATTTTCCACGAAAAGCCCACCTGAGCGAGCTGTTGTATTTGCGCTACAAAAATAAAAGTAATCTCCGCTTATGGAATAGAAAGCGTCTAAAAGATTGACATTAGGCGATATTTCTGCGAATTTTCCAGTCACCAAACGTAGTCTTATTGCAACAAATAGACTGCCAGCAAAAAATAAACACCTTCAGGTACGACTTGGCGGGGGAATCAGGGGGCCAGGACCACGTGCTAACGTAGGTTTGGGAAAAGCGGTTTCGCAAGAAGCCGCT
This sequence comes from Chromatiales bacterium, assembly GCA_024679535.1. Lineage (GTDB taxonomy): Bacteria > Pseudomonadota > Gammaproteobacteria > Steroidobacterales > Woeseiaceae > UBA1847. Next base: position 1,387 of record JAIBDF010000178.1, on the reverse strand, counting down.
TTTTTTTTGTTAAGGTTCCAACAACAGACGCAAGAAGCTGGGGATTCTGGATGGAACAGTTCTTCAATGAACTGAAGCGACGTAATGTGGTACGTGTTGGTCTTGCCTACATTATCGTCGGCTGGCTCGTATTCCAGGTTGGTGAGGTGTTATTCCCGACCTTTGGTGCACCTGAGTGGGTGTTCAAATCCCTGATCCTGCTCATTGTTCTCGGGCTGCCTTTCGCGATGCTGTTTGCCTGGGCATTCGAGTTGACGCCACAGGGGATCAAGAAGACCGAAGAGGTCGATGCATCTGAGTCGATTACTCCAAACACGGGCAAGAAGCTCAACCTTGTCACAATCGTGGCTCTTGTCCTGGCGCTCGCGTATTTCATATGGGACAGCCGGACTCATGATGAGGTAGCGGAACCCGTAGCGGCTGTTTCCACAACCGAGCCCGCCGAAGCGCAACCAGAAGTCGGGGAAAGCGAACCTGCAGGTCCGGGCGAGCTCACGATCGCCGTGCTGCCGTTCGTCAACATGTCATCGGACAAAGAGCAGGAGTGGTTTGCCGATGGCCTGACCGAGGAGATTTTGAATTCGCTCGCGCGTATGCCGGACTTGCTGGTTGCCGCCCGAACATCGTCGTTTGCTTACAAGGGCTCCAACAGCGATATCATGGAGATCGCCAGCGCGCTGGGCGTGGCCCATGTGCTCGAAGGCTCGGTGCGTCGGAGTGGAGACAGGCTGCGTGTCACCTCGCAGTTAATAAGAGCCAAAGACGGATTCCATCTCTGGTCCGAAACCTATGACCGGGATATCGCCGATCTCATCGACATCCAGGAAAACGTTGCGGTTGCGATCGCCAGTGCGTTGGAAATCGCGATGGACCCGGCGGCATTAGCCAACATGGTGTCAGCGGGTACGAGTTCGGTGCCGGCATTTGAGGCTTATCTGCAGGGCCTCGCCTACGCCGTGTCGACCGTGCAGACGGGTGATGTCTACATTTTTCTGAACGCGCGGGATGCTTACGAACGGGCTGTCGCGCTAGACCCGGAATTTGCCAATGCTCACTGGGAGCTGGCGAAGTTCTGGGAGATTCAAAAGTCGACAACCAATATCGTCTCCGGTACCACTGAAATGACACGGGAGGAGTTGCGGTCGCACTATGACGGGGCAATCGACAAGGCTATCCAATTCGAGACCGACCCTGTAGTTCAGACGTTCTATCGCGGGCAAAAGGCGTTAAACCAATTGAAACTGCGACAAGCGTTGCGACTGAATACTGAGTACCTTGAACAGCGGCCGCATGATCAGGATGCCCATCGCGAGCAGCTGAACTTGTTGGGCATGATTGCTTCCGATGATGAGATTATTGAGGCCGTTCGCAACTTCTATGATCTCGA
>JAIBDF010000177.1 GCA_024679535.1 Chromatiales bacterium | reverse complement strand
TCGAGAATCTGGTCCTTGTGGCTCTCCAGCGCTTTTAATGCCGCATCGTTCGGCGCCCGGACCAGCAGTCGCGAGATTGGCTGACGCGTACGCACACCCGAATGACTGCGCGCTGCGCGGCCAAGTCCGACAACTTTTTGCACCACATCGGTATCGTGCAGCAGCGCGTCGTTCTGCCAGGACGGATCCGCCTCGGGCCAGTTCCCCATGTGCACCGACGGCAACGCACCCTTGTCCACCGATCGCACAAGATTCTGGTAGACGTTTTCGGCCAGAAACGGCACGAATGGCGCCATGAGTTCGTGCGCCCCTTTGAGGCACTCATAGAGTGTCAGATAGGCAGCCTGCTTATCGGCTGGATCCGTCGACTTCCAGAAACGACGGCGATTGCGGCGGACGTACCAGTTACTGAGCTGGTCAACGAAGGACTCGAGGGCCTCGCCTGCCGTTTTGGCGTCGAAATGATCCAGCGATTCCGTCACTGTCGTAATCGTCTTGTGCAGCAATGCCAGCGCCCAACGATCAATCTCGGGGCGATCCTCAACGGGAACGTCCTTCGTCAGGTCAATGTCGTCGAGCCGCGCGTAAAGCACAAAAAAGCCGTATGTATTCCAGAAGGTATTGATAAACGAGCTGGCCACGTCAGCGACAATATCGACCGATACACGCTTCGGCGCATCCGGCGCGAGACGTGCGAGGAAGTACCAGCGCAGAGCGTCGGCGCCCACCGTGTCGAACACATCATAGGGATTGATGATGTTACCCACCGACTTCGACATTTTCTTGCCGTCTTTGTCGACGATCAGGTTCAGGCAGATGCAGTTCTTAAAGGCGACACTGTCCGATACCAGGGTCGAGATTGCGTGCAGCGTGTAGAACCAGCCGCGTGTCTGATCGATGGCCTCACAGATAAAGTCGGCCGGAAAGTGCTTGTCGAATTTATCCTGATTCTCGAATGGATAGTGCCATTGTGCATAGGACATGGCACCCGAATCGAACCAGCAATCGATCACTTCCGGCACACGGCGCCAGGTCTTGCCGTCCAACTCGAAAGTAACGTCGTCCACAGCCGGCCGGTGCAGATCGAGCTCACTGAGCTCCCGGCCCGTCAGCTCTTCGAGTTGGGCGACCGAGCCAATGCACTTGACGCCATCCTCACCATCGGTCCAGACCGGTAGTGGTGTACCCCAGAAGCGTTCGCGTGATAGCGCCCAGTCAACGTTGTTCTCCAGCCATTTGCCGAAACGGCCGTCCTTGATGTGCTCAGGCACCCAGTTGATCGTCTGGTTGAGCTCGGCCATACGCTCACGGAATTTCGACGTGCGAATGTACCAGGCGTTCTTTGCGTAATAGAGAATCGGATCGCCCGTGCGCCAGCCAAACGGGTAGTTATGCTTGTAGCGTTCCGCACGAAACATCATGCCGCGATCCTTCAGGATGCGGATCAGTGGCTTGTCGGCATCCTTGAAGAACAGGCCCTTGACCGGCTCGACGTCATCAATGAAATGGCCGTCGAGGCCGACACCATGCACGACCGGCAGGTTGTTGGCCTGCCCCAGGGCAAGATCGTCCACACCGTAGGCGGGCGCGGTATGCACGATACCGGTGCCGTCTTCCGTGCTCACAAAATCGGCCGACAGCACCGCAAAGGCGTTTTCGGCATCGACGTCGATGTAATCGAATAACTGCTCGTAGCGCATGCCAACGAGATCCACACCTTTGACGGTCTTCAAGACGGCGTGCTCAACATCGCGGAACACAGCCTCGCGCAGCGCCTCCGCGACGATCAGGGTCTGGCCCTCCGACTCGCAGTAGCTGTAGTCAATATCATCACCGACCGCGAGTGCCAGGTTTGATGGCAACGTCCAGGGCGTCGTTGTCCAGACCAGGAAATAGGTATCGTCCTCACCCGCCAGTTTAAAGCGAACCGTGATCGACGGATCCTCGACTTCCTTATACCCAAGCGCGAGTTCGTGTGACGACAGGGTCGCGCCGATCCGTGGGTCATAGGGCACAACCTTGTAGCCTTTGTAGATCAGGTCTTTGTCCCAGATCGTTTGCAGCAGGTTCCAGACGGACTCAATGTAAGAGTTGTTGAGCGTGTAATAGGCTTCGTCGAGATTGACCCAGAAGCCCATGCGCTCGGTCATCTTTTCCCAATCGCCGATATAGGTCATGACCGATTCACGGCACAGCTTCGTGAACTCGGCGATACCGACCTTCTCTTCAATTTCCGACTTGTCGTAGGTGTCAATGCGGCCTTCGTCACTCAGGCGCTTCTCGACTTCATGTTCTACCGGCAGACCGTGCGTATCCCAGCCGGCTTTGCGCGGCACGTGATAGCCGCGCATGGTCTTGTAGCGCGGGAAGATGTCCTTGAAAGAGCGTGCCAGCACATGGTGGATGCCTGGTTTGCCGTTCGCGGTCGGCGGACCCTCATTGAAACTGAACTGCGGGCCGTCTTTGGTCGCGTCGATGGTCTTCTGGAAAACGTCATGCTCACGCCAGAACTCCAGCACCTCTTCCTCTAGGGCTGGTCCGTTGTAGCGTCCCTGAACTTCTTTAAATGACACACTCATTCCTCTATATACAAAAACGCCCCGGGAAATCGGTACCAGTTACCCTATTTCACCGAATTAAGGTAACTGGTACCGATTTCCCGGGGCGACGAATCTCGCGGTACCACCCGGCTTCGCAGCTGGCGCTGCCTCAAGAGCCCGCAGGCTCGACGTCCGTCTCGTGAACCAACCGGCCAAGCCTACTCTGCACGCATTTCGGGTGGCGACTCCGGGGTGATATTCGGCAGGTTTCGGCCCGGAGCTCTCACGGTCCTCCGGTCGCTTTGGCCTGAACGGACTGCGTACTCGTCCCCATCAGCGTCTTGCGTGGCAAATTAGCCTCTGAGTGCCTAAAAAACAAGAGAAATATGCGATAGTCCGACGATACCAACCGCCTGCAACAAGCGGCGAACAATCACCTTGAGGGAAAATTCCATGTGGAACTGCACGAGAGCGCTGCTGCTCAGCGCAGCGGCATTCATGACAAATGCTGCGGCGGACGATAACGCCTTTCTGAACACGGACGTCTTCGAACTCGAGATCGCGGCAAATCCGCAAATCGCCCCGGACGGGTCGCGTATCGCCTATATACGCAGAGCCATGGACATCATGACCGACCGAGCGGTGTCGAATATCTGGATTATCGATGCCGACGGCCGCAATCATCGGCCCCTGCTCACCGGAACCGGGAGCTTTGGTGGACAGACCTGGTCGCCGAACGGCGATCGGCTGGCCTATGTCACCAACGCCGAAGGCCGTGGAGCACAGATCCACGTCATGTGGATGGATTCCGGTCGCAGCGCTGCGCTAACGAACCTGCGCCACGCTCCTGGCAACCTGACCTGGTCACCTGATGGCAAGTGGATCGCCTTCTCCATGTTCGTGCCACGTGAGGACTCGTCGCTTGCTGCGCCGCCCGCAAAGCCCGAAGGGGCCGAATGGGCGCCACCGGTAACGGTCATCGAGTCTGTACGGTACCGAGGCGACGGTGCCGGCTACCTCGATGCCGGCGACACACACATCTTTGTTGTGTCCGCGGACGGCGGCACGCCGCGTCAGCTAACGGACGGCGAATACAACCACGGGGGTCGCCTTGCCTGGACGCCCGACGCCAAGTCACTCGTCTTCGGCGCCAACCGCCAGGAGGACTGGATCTACGACCCGATGGAATCCGAACTATGGTCTATCGACGTTGCCAGCAGGGAGTTGACGCAACTAACCGACCGCAATGGTCCCGATGGCGGCCCGTCTATTTCTCCCGATGGAGCCAAGATCGCGTACCTGGGATTCGATGACAAGAAGAAGGGATACCACAGCTCGCAGGTGCACATTATGGATCGGCGCAGCGGCGACATCGAGGTGCTGGCCGAGAACCTCGATCGCCAGATCGAAGATGTGCAATGGGCAGGCAACTCCAGTCGTCTCTATATCGCCTATGACGACAACGGTGACAAGGTTATTGCGTCGTTGTCACTTGGCGGCAAGACCAGCGTGATCACGCGCGACGTTGGCGGCGTTAGTATTGGCAGGCCCTATGCAAGTGGCGACTTCTCGACGGCAAGCAATGGCGCCTTTGCCTATTCCGCGGGTCGATCCAACCGGCCGGCAGACGTTGGCGTCGGTCGTGGCACGCGCGATACCCAACGCATTACGAACCTGAATGCCGACGTACTCGGCCACAAGTCAGTCGGTGAGGCGGAGGAAATTCGCTGGAAGTCATCCGCCGATGAGCTTGAGATCCAGGGCTGGATCGTCAAACCGCCAGGGTTTGACGCGAGCAAAAAATACCCGCTCATTCTCGAGATTCACGGTGGTCCGTTCGCAACCTATGGTCCGCATTTCTCGGCCGAGGTACAGCTGTTTGCCGCAGCCGGCTACGTGGTTCTCTACACGAATCCACGCGGCTCGACGAGTTATGGTTCGGACTTCGCGAACGAGATTCATCACAACTACCCTGGGCAGGACTACGACGACCTCATGTCGGGTGTCGATGCGGTCATCGCGCTTGGTTATGTCGATGAGAAAAATTTGTTTGTGACAGGTGGATCCGGTGGTGGCGTACTGAGCGCATGGATCGTTGGCAAGACGGATCGTTTCGCTGCGGCAGTCGTGGCCAAGCCTGTAATTAACTGGGTCAGTTGGGCATTGACGGCCGACATGTATACGTTCGGTACACAGTACTGGTTTGCAGACATGCCCTGGGAGAACCCGGACGCATACTGGGCCCGCTCACCTCTGTCCCTGGTCGGCAACGTCACGACCCCCACGGCACTGCTGACCGGCGAACAGGAT
>JAIBDF010000029.1 GCA_024679535.1 Chromatiales bacterium | reverse complement strand
GCAACTACGGTGGCAAACGGATAGACTGTCGACGAACCGACAACGTAGACGTAATCGCGGCCAGCTTGCGCGACTGCGGTGGCTGACAGCGTCAAACCGAGAGTTGCGATAAGGGTAAAGGACAATGCTTTGCGGTAGTTAGTCAACGTGAGTTCCCCGGGCTACGTGAAATATCATGCGCAAAGCTTAAGCCGGGAATGTTACCGATTTGTTGCAATACACCCGACAATAGGGGCCCGATACGCGGACTGATAAATCGGTAGTTTTTACATATAATTCAATTCGTTAAGAAATAGATCGTACCAATGGCCAACGAACTTTCAGAAGCGACAATCAATCTCCTGTGCGACCTGATCCGGCGGCGGTCGGTTACGCCTGACGATGCGGGGTGTCAGGCGCTTCTGAACGAGCGGTTGACGAACCTGGGATTCACCTGCGAAACGATGCAGTTCAACGATGTGACCAATCTGTGGGCGCGTCGTGGCATCTCTTCGCCTGTGCTCTGCTTCGCCGGACATACCGATGTCGTACCGCCCGGTGACGAAAAACAATGGACCACCGATCCGTTCGAGCCAACCTTCAAGGATGGCTTGCTGTACGGTCGCGGTTCGGCCGACATGAAAAGCGGCCTGGCCGCAATGGTCGTTGCAATTGAAGAGTTTATTGGCTCGCATCCTGACTACGAAGGCAGTATCGCGCTGTTGATCACGAGCGACGAAGAAGGCCGGGCACGCGACGGCACGCTCAAGGTCATCGAGGCGCTGACAGCGCGCGACGAACCTATCGATTGGTGCGTCCTCGGCGAACCATCAAGCCAGAATGAGCTTGGCGACATAGTAAGAGTCGGACGACGCGGGTCGCTGAGCGGCATGCTGACCGTGAATGGTGTCCAGGGGCATGTTGCGTATCCCCAGCTTGCGAGCAATCCAATTCGCAGCTTCGCCCCGGTGCTCGCCGAACTGCATGACATCGTTTGGGATGACGGGAATGAGTTCTTTCCGCCAACCAGTTTCCAGGTCGTCGATGTTCGAGCAGGCATTGGTGCACCGAACGTGACGCCCGGCGAACTATCCGCCCGCTTCAATTTTCGTTATTCGACGGAATGGACGCACGATTCGTTGCAGGAAAAAGTACACGCGGTATTCGATGCCCATCAAATTGACTATGAACTCAACTGGCACCTGTCCGGCAAGCCTTTCCTGACGGACCCGGGCAAACTGATCAATGCGGTCAGTCAGGCCGTTACAGAACACACGGGTAACGCACCGGAGCTCTCGACGGGTGGCGGCACGTCTGACGGGCGCTTTATTTCACCGGCCGGTGTGGATGTCGTTGAACTGGGGCCCGTCAATGCGTCGATTCACAAGATCGACGAACACGTCAAAGTCGAAGACGTTATTACACTGACCAGCATGTACCGGCGCATCATGGAACTGATGCTACTTTAGATTCGCGACGTCAGGCTTTTCTGAAATTGTTGTAAATTCCGGCAATCCCGAGACCACCCAGACCGATGATCACCCAGGTGGGCATCGACAGTCCGAGCAGCCGCCAGACGACCTCAGCGCATTCGCCAGAGCCCTTGAAGATCATGCCAAGCGCATCGGAAAGCGGGAAGTTATCAACGATGTACTCAAAACCGGGTCCGCAGGAGGGGATATCATCCGCCGGCAAATTTTGCAGACGCACATGCCAGGATGCGACACCGACACCAAAGCCGGCGGTGATCATGACGAGTACCCCATAAACTTTCGAGCCGACACCACCCGGGTTATGCAACGCGGCAAGCAGGAATACCAGTCCCAGTGAGATTGTCGCAACACGCTGAATAATGCACAGCGGGCAAGGATCAAGTAGCAGGATATGCTGTGCGTACAGCGCGAAACCCATCATGCCTGCACAGGTGAAAAAGCCTGCCAGATTCAGCAGGCGGCGGTTCGGAATTGTCATCGTTTACGAATCAGATTTGGTGCCTTCAGGAAGGCCAGTATGACGCACATCCCTCCCCTGCACCATATAGATGACGTACTCGCAGATATTTTTGGCGTGGTCTCCAATACGTTCCAGGGAACGTGCACACCAGGTAACGTTCATTACGCGCTTGATTGACCGCGGATCTTCCATCATGAAGGTAATGCACTGCCGCTGAATGGATTCGTATTCTGCATCCACTTGTTCGTCTTCGCGGACAACTTCCCATGCTTCCTCCACGTCGAGGCGCGCAAATGCATTCATCGCATCCCGCACCATGTGAGCAACATGCTGGCCTAGAGTCTTCAGCTCCCGATAGGAGTTGGACGGCCGATCCATGGCCGCCAGCTTCGAAGCCAGAAATCCGATCTTCTCGGCCTCATCGCCAATTCGTTCGAGGTCGGTAATCGTCTTGATGATTGCGACGATCAATCGCAGGTCACCAGCGGCCGGAGCACGCGTCGCGAGAATCCGACCACACTCTTCGTCAATGTTGACCTCAAAGTTATTAACCTTGTAGTCGTCTTCCGCGACTTTCAGTCCAAGTTCGCTGTCACCACTAACGATCGCCGAGATGGCCAGTGACAACTGCTGCTCAACCAGGCCACCCATGGCGAGGACTTGATTGCGCAGGTCTTCGAGATCCTTGTTGAATCGCCGGGAAATATGATCGGTCAGGTCAGATGCTTCCATGATAATAAATCACTCATTTGTGTATTTTTCAGGCTACTTCCATTTCCACTGCATGTCGATCATCAGGCGGTTGTAGTCGCTCTTGCTTCCTGATGTGATATCAACCTCATTGATAAAGTACTGGGCGCCGACAGTCCACGACTTGTTTACGCCGTAATTGAATTGCAGCCAGTGCCCTTTGCTGTCGGTACCGCCGCCACCGAAGTCAGAGTCGGTCACCAAACCGAGCAGGGAATCCGCCTCCTTGTCCGCGTAGTAGTAGGTGAACTGCGTCTGCCCGCGGTCCCTGGCGGAGCCGATCTTGGTACCCAGGATCCAGCCGGTATTGTTGTCCGACGGGTCACTGTTGTTGACGTAGTCGAAGAACACCAGTGCCGGCCACTGACCCACTTCGAATGACGCCTGGCCGAACACCTGCATCAGGTCGTAGTCGTACAGGTAAGAACACTCAGTATCGGCCGTCGTGCCGCAGGCCAGTCCGCCCGCCTCAACGGCCGTATTGCCGAAGAAATCACCCGGGTCCGTCGGATCGCCGAAGGTCGTCGTCCTGCCCTTCGACGGAATCGAGTAATAACCAATACCGCCGAGCAATGCGACATCGCCCACCACGGCGTTCGCACCAAATTGGCCGCCCCAGCTGAAGTTTTTGCTGCGTTGCCTGCTGTCACCCTCGAGATAGGTGCCGATTGCATTCACGAAGAACCGGTCGCGCTGGTACTTCACTGCCAGTCCTTCCGGCGTCCAGTCACTGTCCCAGGTCAGCGGCTGACCGCCAACACGCGTCAGCGGGTTTTTGAATTTACCGGCGAAAATATGCAGGCCGTCAGCAGCTTCCCAGTCTACGTAGGCGAGGTTCAGCACCACGTCCTTGGACGAGCCGCCACCACCAAGCGTCTGGTTGGTCGACACGGGATCGTCGCCACCGGTTGCCAGACCGAATCCAACATCGATGTTATCGGCTACCTTTGCCTTGATATTGGTACGAGCGCGAATTCTGGTGCGGGTGCGAGAGCTGCTGCCCTGCGGATCGATGTGCTCGTAGCGATAGCGAAAATCGCCGTCAAGTTTCACCCGGTCCGTCCAGGTTTCGGACGCTGCAGGAATTTCGGCAACCGTGGTCCTGACCTCGCTAATCGCGGTATCAGTCTGATTCTGCGCAGCACGCAATCTGGCATTTTCTTCCGCGAGTTCGTCGAGCCGGGACGAGACGGCCGCCAGTTGCTCACGCAAGGCTGCAAAATCTTCGTCACTGACCGCCGCAAACGCAGCGGGTGCAAGAACGATGGAAGCTGCCACCGCAAGGGAAAGGATTCGTTTCATTGGAGGTTAACTCACTGTTGCTGTTCTGTTTCGGGCACGTTAACGGTACTAAATGTCGCTTATATGACAGGAATATTGCAGTTTCATGACACGCTTTCAGGAAGGAGCAACGACGACGCGATCAGAGGGGAAATGGCACCGAAATTCACTGCCCTCGCCCGGCTCACTGTTAATGACTAGCTCTGCCTCGTAGCGCGCCAATACGTGCTTGACAATGGCCAGCCCGAGGCCCGTACCGCCCTGGTCACGGGCGCGCCCCTTGTCCACGCGGAAGAACCGTTCGGTAAGCCTCGGGACATGCTCCGCGTCGATTCCCTCACCGGTGTCAGTAACGATCAGGTCAGCCCCGTCGGCCGCCACGCGCCAGGCCAGCGTAATTTTGCCCTCAGTCGGCGTGAATCGAATCGCGTTGGAAAGCAAATTCACGATGACAGTTTCAATTTCCGCTCCACTGCCTCTCAGCAGCGCCCCGGGTTCCGCATCAATCACGATACTAGCGACATCCGCATGCCCTTCAAACGCGCTCCGGGCATCCTCAAGCAGGCGAGAAACGTCGACGGCGTCTTCCGCACTCGCCACGCCCGCACTCTCCAACCTGGATAGCTCAAGCATATCGCCAAGAATGTGACGCATGCGCTTTGCCTGCCCCTGCATCTGCGAAACGGGTTTCACCCAGTCCGCCGGCACATCGTCACCACCGGCCAGACTGTCGAGATATCCCGCAATGACGGTCAGCGGAGACCGCAGTTCATGCGATGCATTGGCGACGAAGTCACGGCGCATTTTGCTCAGCCGTATGCGCTCGGTGACGTCACGCAATAACAGGAGCTTCTGATCGAGGCCATAGGGAACCACGCGACAGTTAAGCCATTGGCCACCGTCAATCGGCGACACGATCTCAACGGTTAGCGATTGGTCGTTGGCTCGCAACAGGCGCGTTAGCTCCGGGTCGCGCAGAATATTATCGACACGTTGGCCACGGTCTTTTTTGCGCTTGATACTCGCCAACTGCTTTGCGGCTCGATTGCACGCGATGATCTCGTTCTCCAGGTTCAAGATTATCGCCCCATCGGGCATTGCGTTGGTGGACTTGCGTACCTCACGCAACAATTGTCGGTAACCCAGTTTTCGGCGCTTGGCCTTTTCGTTCTCATACTGGAAGCGCGAGAAAATCTGTTCCCAGATGCCCTCGCCCTGCCGAAAATCATCGAAGTTTCCTGTACGCAACGCACGATCGAAGCTCAGCAACTGGCGCACCTGCCAAAGCAGTGCGAGAAGAGCCGCCACCATCAAGCCAAGTCCCGGTCGATCGTACAGCCAACCAATCGCAGCACCCGCCGCCAGGAACATGAGGACGGCCACAAGAAATTTTCTGGCGGCGTCAGACATCGCGAATAGAAAAGCGGTAACCGGCACCGCGCACGGTCTGAATATAGTCGTCGGCACTGGCAGCCGTCAGTGCCTTGCGCAGCCGCCGAATGTGTACGTCGACGGTACGCTCTTCAACATAGACGTTGGCTCCCCAAACGCGATCAAGCAACTGCGTGCGACTGTAAACGCGCTCGGCATGTGTCATCAGGAAGTGCAGGAGGCGATACTCGGTCGGCCCGAGCTTTATCTCCTGCCCCGACGACGATACGCGGTGCCCGGCGCCGTCGAGTTCAAGCACACCCGCGCTCACTACTTCATCGGTGGAATTCGCGGCACGTCGCAACACTGCCCTGATACGCGCCACCAGCTCACGCGGCGAGAACGGCTTCGTGATGTAGTCATCGGCGCCACCCTCAAGGCCTGACACCTTGTCGCGTTCGTCAGCTCGCGCCGTCACCATGATGATGGCGAGATCATCAAACTCCTTATCGCGCTTGAGTGTGCGGGTGAGTTCCAGCCCACTCATATCGGGTAGCATCCAGTCGATAAGCGCCAGGTCCGGTCGGTTGTCGGCGAGCAGCGCACGCGCCTCCCGGCAATCCTGAGCCTCGAATACCTCGTAGCCAGCCCGTGACAGGTGGAATGCGGTCATCTCACGAATCGCCTGCTCGTCTTCGACAATGAGTATTTTCTTTGCGGTCATGCTGCTTCTTTAACAGCCCTTTATTACAAATCTGTTACGAACTAGCCAGACGCGGGCTTTTGCGCCACCTTGCTGCGCAGGTACGCCGGCATCAGATCCTGCGGCCTGATTGCCGTGCCATCTGCCAGCGCAGCCTCGCCGAGCGACAGCAAAAAACGCGCCCTGGGATGCACGACCTCCGACTGTGACCCTATTAGACTGCCATTCGCCGCAGCGAGCGCCGGGTATCGCTCCCAGCCATAGCCCGCTGCCACCCGCCGGGATGCAGACGACGCGTCCAGGCCTACAATCAGCGTCTGGGACTGCAGGCATTCGGGAAAAATCGCTTCCGGCAGATTATCAACACCGCGCCGAAAGGCACCCAGATAAACCTCATTCATGTGCGCGTCCTGGGCGACCACAACTTCGCCCGCACCGGATGCGGCAAAGACCTGGGCGGCAACGGCTGCCAGCGAGGATACCGGAGCAATGCCGATATCGGCGCCGTGGGCCAGTCCCTGAGCCACCGACGCGGCGATACGCATCCCAATAAATGAGCCTGGCCCATTGCCCAATACGATGGCATCCAGCTGTTGCACGGACAGCCCCGCTATGGCGAGCAAGTCCCGAATCATGGGTGTCAGAAGGCGCGTATGTTCCCTGTCCTGCTCTTCATAGCGATCGGTAACGTCATCACCTACCTGCAGCGCGACGGAACAGGCCGGTGACGACGTATCGATTGCGAGGAGGTTCACGCAACCCTCCCTTTCCTGCGCTCGTGTGCCGCGAGGAAAGAGGCGACATCCCTGAGCGATGATGTCGAGGGCATGGGAGCCAGTGACTGCAGGAACTGGCTGCCGTAGCGCTTACCCGTAATGCGAGGGTCGCACAGAACAACCACGCCATAGTCCTTATCATCGCGCAGCAATCGCCCTGCTCCCTGCTTGAGCGCCAGAGCGGCTGTGGGCAGCTGGTGGTCCATGAAGCCGTTGCCGCCTTCGCGGCGAATAAATTCGAGTCGCGCCATCATGAGCGGATCGGCTGGTGACGCAAACGGCAGTTTGTCGATAGCAACGACGCTTAATGCCGGCCCGCGAACATCGACACCTTCCCAGAAACTGCCCGTACCGAGAAGCACCGCATCGCCGCAAGATCGAAACCGGCGTAACAGGTCGTCACGCGGCGCGTCACCCTGCGCGAGCAGCTTGCGGCCGCTCAACACTGACTTGTGCGATTTGAACCACTTCCTGGCGTTGTTCAACGCACGGTGACTGGTAAACAGGCAGAACATCCCTCCTTCGGTCATGTCGAGCAGCTGCGTGACTATCTCGAGCATGGCATCGGTATGTGCAGGGTCCGACGGTTGTGGGAGATCAGGAGGCAGGAAAATCAGGCCATTTTCGGCTACACGGTAGGGACTCGGAAACGTGAGTGATGCGACGCCCGCAAGGCCCATGCGCGCTCCGAAATGCGAGAAGTCCTCACCCACGGCCAGGGTCGCCGAGGTAAATATCCACGATTGGCAACCGTTGTCGATAATGCCATTGAGCTTGGACGATACATCGAGCGGTGTCAGGTGCAGCCGCAGGCTGCGTGGATTGATTTCCAGCCAGCGCAATCCGTCCCAACTGTCTTCACTGGCTAGTATCGCGAGGCGCTCCCCCATACCGAACAGCTGGTCGTGCAGTTTCTCGACCTCGACCGACGCGTCGCCCATTTCCGCCAGGGCAACCCGCAGGTCGTGAATCGCATGTGACAGCGTATCCAGCGATTCGCGAATGTCGTCAATAACCTCGTTGAGTTGATGACGACCCTCGTTGCGCGGCGCATCGGCACGCAGTGTCCGAACGGCTGTTTGTAACTTGTCGACGCGGCGGTTCAAGTCAGCCTGGGCAAACGGCAACGTCGCGGCACGCAGATCATCGAGCACGCGCTCGAGTTCCCTGCTGCCGAGCGCTACGCCAAAAAACTGGACCGCGAGATCAGGGATCTGGTGCGCCTCATCAATGATCACGGCCTCGGCCCCCGGAAGGAACTCGACGAAGCCCTCTTCCTTCATCGCGAGATCGGCAAGCAACAGGTGGTGATTTACCACCACCAGGTCGGCTTCCTGAGCGGCCTTGCGCGCCTTGACCACATAACATTTTGAATACTCGGGACATTTCTGCCCGAGACAGTTGTCGGCCGTCGATGTGACGAGTGGCCACACGGGAGAGTCTTCCGGCACATCGATCAGCTCGGATTTGTCACCGCTGACCGTGCGGTGGCGCCATTCGTGGACTTCATAGAGGTCGTCGGCGATTGTCCCGCCGGGCTCGGTGACCTGATCAAGCCGCTGCAGACACAGGTAATTGGCACGGCCTTTGAGCAAGGCGGTGGTAACGGGTCGCCCGACCGCCTTGCAAACGAGCGGCAGATCGCGGTGGTACAGCTGATCCTGCAGAGCCTTGGTGCCGGTACTGATAATCGTCTTGCGGCCACTCAAAAGCGCGGGCAAGAGGTAGGCAAAGGTCTTGCCGGTGCCCGTGCCTGCCTCAACCACCAGGCGCCTGGAACCCGCGATCGCCTCGGCGACCGCCTCGGCCATCCACGCCTGACCCGCGCGGGGCTGAAATCCGGGTAAATGGGTCTTGAGCGGGCTGTTTGGGCCAAAAAATTCGGTGAGGTCGGTCACGGCGCAAGATTACACGCTAACCACGGCAGAAGCCCACCGGATTTTGCCCGGAAACACAGCGTAAGGCCGGCAGATCAGCAATAAAACCGCAATGTCAGCTATCAGTCCGCAGAAAGCCGCGATGATAACGTTTACAGCTGCCAACTATCTCCCTTGGTGGTGATGACTCCGGGCGGGCGGCACGTATAATTGCGGTCAAACTGGTAGCCGTCGAAAGTAACGACTGACGCAATTCACTTCCGCAGAGATTGATCGCCAATGACAAGCAAACTTGAGTCACTCCGGTCCTGGGTAGATCAGGTCGCAGCACACACACAACCCGAGGCCATTCACTGGTGTACCGGCTCCGAAGAGGAATTCCGCGACCTGCTCGAACTCATGCTGGCGACGGGCACGTTGACGACCCTGAACAAGGCAACGCACCCCAACTGCTACCTGCACCTGTCAAGCCCGAATGACGTGGCCCGTGTCGAGCATCTGACCTTCGTTTGCACGCCTGAGGAAGATGACGCCGGCCCCAACAACCACTGGATGGCACCGGCCGATGGCCACCAGCAGATGGATGCCCTGTTTGACGGCTGCATGAAAGGCCGGATCATGTACGTAATCCCCTACTGCATGGGTCCGCTTGGCTCACCCTATGCGCGCTGCGGCGTTGAGATCACCGACAGCCCCTATGTTGTCGCCAATATGAAATTGATGACACGCATGGGCAGCAAGGCGCTGGAGCGAATCGAAGCGGAAGGGACATTCGTCCGCGGGCTGCATTCCACCGGCGAACTTGATCCGGACCGTCGCTTTATCATGCATTTCCCCGAGGAACTCTCGATCAAGAGCTACGGTTCGGGCTACGGCGGCAATGCGCTGCTCGGCAAGAAATGCCACGCGCTGCGAATTGCGAGCTACCAGGCACGCCAGGAGGGCTGGCTCGCCGAGCACATGCTGATCGTTGGCCTGGAAAATCCGGACGGCGCGGTGCACTACGTTGCCTGCGCATTCCCATCGGCCTGCGGCAAGACCAATCTCGCAATGCTCATCCCGCCTGAGACGATGAAGGGCTGGCGCGTATGGACCCTGGGCGACGATATCGCCTGGCTGCACCTCGATGAAGGCGGCAAGCTACGGGCAATCAACCCCGAGTCAGGTTACTTCGGTGTCGTACCCGGCACGAACGAGAAGACCAACAAGAACGCCTACGACATGATCACTCACGACGCGATCTTTACCAATGTCGGGACAACTGCAGACAACCAACCCTGGTGGGAAGGCAAAAAGACCGGTACGCCGGCCAGAGACTGGCAAGGACGCGCCTACGATGAAACCGCCGGACCAGCGGCACACCCGAACTCACGTTTCACCGTGGCCGCGACCAATAATCCGAGTTACTCGACGCTTGCTGACGCGCCGGAAGGCGTACCGATCTCGGCCATCGTATTCGGCGGTCGCCGCAAACAGGTTGCCCCGCTCGTTTACCAGGCCAAGAGCTGGGAACATGGCGTACTGATCGGTGCCAGCACGGCATCGGAGACGACGGCAGCCATGGTCGGCGACGTCGGCGTTGTACGCCGCGACCCGATGGCGATGAAGCCGTTCTGCGGCTACAACTTCGCCGACTACTGGGCACACTGGTTGTCATTCCCGGAGCGTTCCGAGCATCTGCCCGACATGTTCCACGTTAACTGGTTCCGCCAGAATGAAAAGGGCGACTTCCTGTGGCCGGGCTTCGGCGAAAACCTGCGGGTGCTCGAGTGGATCATCGAGCGTTGCGAAGGTCGGGCCGATGCCGAAGAAACTGCGATTGGTTACTTGCCGCATGCGTCCGACATCAATACCGACAATCTCGATATCCGGCCCGAAACTCTGGATGAGCTACTGACCGTTGACACCGAACAATGGCAAGCCGAGATGACCGGGGTATTAGAGTACCTCGAGAGCTACGGTGATCGCCTGCCCGAGGAACTCAAGCGGCAGCAGAAGATGATTGCGGACGCCCTGGATGCGAGTTTAGCCAAGGCTTCCTGACGCCCTACGATGGTGGGGACATAGCGAAGCTGTGTCCCCGTCGCGCGTTCCACGCCAGCTGGCAGAACCACCCTAGTCAATCGCCTTGTAGTAAATGGCCAGATTGGAGCCCGGCGCTTCTGCCCGGCCAAGGCCAATGGTGCCCTCACCCGCGAGTTCGGCCGTATCGCGCCGCACAAAGGTCTCCCGGCCCTGCACGTCCTGCAGGAAAGTGCCGTTGGTACTCTGGTCGACGATCACGAATTTGCCCCGACGCATTTCTATCTTGGCGTGAATACGTGAGATCAGATTGCCTTTGATGACCACATCATTGTCGTCGGCGCGTCCCATGTTGATGGACTTGCGCTGATCGGATACTTCGACCGTCGAATCACGAAAATTGATCATCAGCTTCGATGCACGCCGAACCTTGTTCTCCCACTCGATGGTGGGCAGCATGCTGGTCGCCTCTTCCGGTTGCCAGACGAGTTCGTAAAGCGCGACCTCGTCCAACCGGCCGCGCACCGTGGCAACGTCAATCTGACGCGTCTGGTTGCGTAGCTCGGGGCTCATCTGCTCCACGGTGAAACCTGAGAGGACGATCTGTCTGGCCTTAGCCTGGGAGGTCATGCGGTTTGCCGTGTGCACCGCGGCACCGAAAATATCGTTTTGCTCCTGGACGACCGGTCCGTAGTGGCAACCAATACGAATCGAAACAGGAATGTCGTCGCCTTTCTTCGTCTCGCTGGTGATACGTGACTGCATCATGACGGCCGCGCCCATGGCTTCATCAACCGTCTCGAACGTCGACATAACCTCATCGCCGATCGTCTTGATCACGGTGCCGTTGAACTGGTAGGTCGCGTCCTTCATGACATCGAGACACAGGGCCACGGTCTCGCTGGCTTTGGAATCGCCAAACTTGTCATAGAGCTGCGTACTACCGACAACGTCGGCAAACACTATCGCGACTTCAAGGTCTTTTGCCATAACCCGGTTCAAAGCTCTCTAGCCCAAGCAACTAATAATACTACTATTTCTGGGCGACGATATACGCGATCCAGGCCAGGTCTGCCTCGCCTTTCTCATCCGGCGTAAACTCGCCGTTACCGTCGCCATCCTCGTCTTCGCCTTCCCAGTAAACCGTCGCCTTTCGGAATCCCGCTTCGAGCAGCAATTCTCGCAGTTCAGGGGCCGACCACAGGCGCCACTCGTAGGTGAAAGCCTTTTTGATCTTCGAGCCATCCTTGAATTTGAAATGGATATGGCAACGAATGAAATTGGTAACCGGGTGGAATGTGGCCTGATGCCAGATATAAGTGAAGCCGTGTTTCTTATGCTTCGTCTTCTCCCGGGTTTCCTCCTGCGCTTCGGGCCCGCCAAACATATCGCAGAAGAACACGCCATCGTCCTTGATCGAGTCATAGGCGCGTTTGAAATACGCCCGCAACGCAGCGCGCGTATCGAAGATGAAATAGCTGAAATTGAATGCTGCTAACAGATCGACTTTTGGTGTGTCGACCGTCATGACGTCCGACTCAATCAGGCTTACCCGCGCTCTGTTCTCGGGATCGAGTTTTCCGACGCGATGCTCACGCCCCCACTCGAGCACAGACGCGTCGATATCCACGCCGATAGCCTGGTATTCTGACCCCTGCCTCACCCATTGGCATGACGCGCTCGCGGTGCCACAAAAATCCTCACGGAACAGGTAGGCCGTGCGCCCGGTCAATGACTGAAACGTGGTCTGCAGAAATTCAATTTCGTTTTCCACATTCTGAACCGACAGCTCATAGAGCTCATGAATGTCGGCCTGCTGGGCCATGGTCGGTTGCTTGCTCGCAGATTTCGCGCTCATTGAAAAGGACTGCCCTGTAGTTGTGTTGACTGGCCGAGCATTGTATCTGTCTAGGCGACTGCAGGCATAGCATTTAGTGCATTTACCAGGATTTCACTGCCCGCCCCTTCACGGTGCGCGTGCTCGCTGATGTAACGCCGCCAGGCCCTTGCTCCGGGCTGGCCTGCGAACAGGCCCAGCATGTGGCGTGAGATACTGTTGAGCGGCACGCCGTTCGCCAGTTGCCGGTCGATATAAGGAAGCATCTGCTCAACAACGTCCTCTCGCGATGGCACGCCCTTAGCAGCATCGAAGTGTCGCTCCAGTTCGGCGAGAAAATAAGGCTGGTGGTAGGCCTGCCGGCCGATCATGGCGCCATCCACTTGCTGCAATGCCGCATCGACATGGCCGATTTGGGTTAGTCCACCATTGATGACGATTTCAAGCTCCGGAAAATCACGTTTCAGGCGATAAACACGCTCGTAATCAAGCGGTGGCACCGTGCGGTTCTCCTTTGGACTCAGTCCCTCGAGGATCGCTATCCGCGCATGGACGATGAACTTCTTACACCCGGCATCGACCAGTGTGGTAACGAATGTCCGCAGAAATTCTTCGTCGTCCCTGTCATCGATACCAATCCGTGATTTCACCGTGATCGGGATATCCGTCTCGCTCTGCATAGCCTGGAAGCAATCAGCAACAATATCCGGTCGTGCCATGAGGCAGGCGCCAAACTGGCCGCTCTGCACGCGATCGCTCGGGCAGCCGACGTTGATATTGATCTCGTCATAGCCAAACTTCGCTGCCATCGCCGTCGCCTGCGCCATCCACTCCGGCTCACTGCCGCCGAGCTGCAACGCAATGGGGTGTTCTTCGGCGTTGTAACGCAGGAATCGGTCAGCGTCGCCATGCACGATCGCAGCCGCGGTCACCATCTCCGTGTACAGCATTGCACCTGGGCTCAGCAGCCGCAGAAAAAAGCGGCAGTGCCGGTCGGTCCAGTCCATCATGGGGGCGACGGCGATTTTGTTCGGCGATTCCTTCATAACGGCTGCATTTTAGACCGAATCCGACTCGAAGTCGGCATCTTGTATGATGGCTGTGCCCGGCTTTCCGTCCGCGCAACACGGGTGCAGTCATATGGCAAATGGTGTCCTGTATAATTACCTAGTGCAGCCTATCGCACAGACCTTACAATGGACGATTAAGAGGGCCACTCGTGGCGTACCAAGACGTAATCGCAGAGATCAATGAACTACCGGACGGCCCGGAGATCGGCGCGCTGTTCGACTTTGACGGGACCATCATCTCCGGGTATTCCGCGGTAACGTTCTTCCGCGAGCAGATTAAACGCGGACATTTGTCGCCCCGCGACTTTGTTGAACTGTTGAGCGTCATGGGCAGCTTCGGCATCGGCATCCTTGGCTTCCCTGCCCTGATGCTCGCAGCATCCCAGTTTCTGCGAGGCGTTCGCGAAGACAGCTACGCCTCGTTTGGCGAAGAAGTATTCAAGTCGCATATTGCACGCCAGGTTTATCCGGAAACGCGTGCGCTGGTGGAAACACACCTGCGCAAAGGCCATACCGTCGCCATTATTTCGTCGGCAACTCCCTACCAGGTTGTACCCGCCGCACGAGATCTCGATATCGAGCACGTCTTGTGCACCAATTTACAAGTTGAAAACGGTGTCTTCACTGGCGGTGTGGTGCGGCCAATATGTTTCGGGTCCGGCAAGGTCATCGCTGCGGAATCGCTTGCCAAGAAATTCAAGATCGATCTGGACAAGAGTTTTTTCTATTCCGACAGTACGGATGATCTGGAACTGCTCGAGCGCGTTGGCAATGCCCGCCCCTTGAATCCGAGCAACAGGTTGCTGGCCATCGCGGAAGAGCGCGGCTGGCCTGTGCGACGCTTCGCCAGCCGGGGCCGTCCGAAACCGACGGACTGGATTCGCACTGCCATGGTTCCCGCCACCCTGATGGGTTCGTTTTTGTCCGGATTGCCGATCTGGGCATTGACGGGCTCCAAACGCGAGGCGATGAATTTTTCGCTTTCAGTCTTCGCCGATACCGCCAGTGCGCTCATCGGGCTGAAACTCGAAATCAAGGGCGAACATCATCTCTGGTCGAACCGTCCTGCCGTATTCGTCTTCAACCACCAGAGCAATGTCGACATGGTCATCATTGCGCGCCTCCTGCGCCGCGACATCAGTGGCGTCGGCAAGAAAGAAATTCGCGACCTGCCGCTGATCGGCCGGATACTCGAGCTTTCCGGCGTCGTCCTGATCGATCGCAAAGATAGCGAAAAGGCGATCGAAACCATGAAGACGCTGGTTGACACGATGCGCATTGAAGGCAAGTCAGTCTGCATGTCGCCAGAAGGAACTCGCTCCATCACGCCAAAACTTGCACCCTTCAAGAAAGGCGCGTTTCACCTGGCCATGCAGGCCGGTGTACCGGTTGTGCCCATTGTGATTCAAAACTCGAGCGACATCATGCCGAAGGGAGATGTGATCTACCGACCCGCAACGATCAGGGTAGAAGTCCTGCCGCCCATCGAGACGCACGACTGGTCGGCCGAGACCATTGACGAACATATGAACTCGGTGCGTGACATGTTCCTGCAAACGCTCGGCCAGGATCGTTCCGGACATATCGTGGCACCGCTCAGGGTAGTGGAAAAGTAATGGACCAGCTCAGCCCACAGGACGCCCAGTTCCTTTACATGGAATCGGAAGACAATCACATCCAGGTGACAGGGGTCGCAATCTTCGATCCATCGACCGTCCCGGATGGCGATATTGTTCGCTTCAAGGACATACTCGCGCACATTGAGAAGCGGCTGCACATGAGCCCGCTGTTCAAGCGCAGGCTCGATCGCGTTCCGTTTGAGCTCGATTTTCCCTACTGGGTTGACGACGAGCATTTCGATCTCGAATACCACGTGCAGCATGCCCGCTTGCCTGAACCTGGTGACTGGCGGCAACTCTGCATACAACTGTCGCGCTTTCATGCTCGACCGCTGGACATGGCGCGTCCACTATGGGAGATGCTTGTTATCGAGGGTCTGGACCACATCGATGGACTGCCCAAAGGCTGCTATGCCATTGCGACGAAGCTGCACCACGCCGCCGTGGATGGAGCATCGATCGTCAAGTTTTACCGCTGCATGGTCGACGTCGATAACATGGGTACACCCGCCGTGCCGCTGGATGCTATCCAGGCTACCCACAGCCCGGCACCAGGTATCCTGAACATGACCGGTCGCGCCGTCTTCAACGCCGTGCGTTCCCCTATCGGCATGACGGATGCCATCATGCGCTCCGCACCGGCGCTGTATCGCTGGGGACAACAGGCGCTGACATCGCAACGGGAGTCGTCGGACCCGGTGCCGGATACGCGCTTCAACTGCAATGCGTCACCGCACAAGATGTTCGACGCGACAGCCTTCGATCTTGAAGAACTCAAGGCGATCCGCGCGGCGGTACCCGGCAGCACCATTAACGATATCGTCTTATGTATTTGCGCCGGCGCGTTGCGCAAGTACCTGCAACGCCACAAGGAATTACCGGCAGAATCGCTGGTGGCGTGGGTCCCGATCAATGCGCGTCCTGGCGTCAACAAGGAGTCTGATGGCGCGGGCAACCAGATCACGTCCATGACGACGAAGATCTATACGAATATCGCCAATCCTGTCCAGCGCCTGCGCCGGATTCACAAATCGACGCAGAAGAGCAAGGAAGCAAAGACCGGTATCTCAGCACGCCTGATGACTGACCTAAGCCAACATGTACCTGCCGCCACACTCGTCACCGCCGGCCGCCTGGTATTGCGGGCCGGCATGGCGGCGAACATCTGCAACCTGTTTATTTCTAACGTCCCGGGTCCGCAGATACCGTTGTTCATGAACGGTGCCAGACAGGTTGCAAACTACGGTATTGCGCCACTGGTCGATGGCATGGGCCTGTTCATTGCAACGCCAAGCTACAATGGCACGATCACGTTTAACGTCACCTCTACGCGTGAAACGTTGCCTGACATTCATTTCTTCGTCGAATGCATCGAAGCATCTCTCGCCGCACTCAGCAAGGCGGCTGCGAAGGATTTGGTGCGCATCTGAACTTGACGCATTTCCACGTGTCCAAGGACGGAACACGAGGAATAACAATGCGCTCATTCAAGCTCCTCATCGTGGTGACGTGCGCTGCGCTCACCGCCGAACCTGTCCGCTCGGCCCCCTCCGAAACCCGGATCACCCCACCCGGTGCAACGGTGATAGTGGAGTTTGCCGAAAGAGTGGACGACGCTGTGTCGCGTGATCTTCTGGACTGGATAGACCACGTGGCTGACCAGGTCAGTATGCCCTATGGCCGTTTTCCGCTTGCTACCACGCGCGTGGTTATCATTCCGACGGAGGAACGAACGTCGAGCGGTCGTTCACCAGTGCCTTTCGGACGTGTCACGCGCCGTGGCGGTGAGACGATCGAACTCTACGTTGACGTCGATCGGCCTATTGCAGATATGTATGCCGACTGGACCGCCACCCACGAATTCAGTCATTTGTTGCTGCCAAAAATCAGCTGGCGCCAAAAATGGATATCGGAGGGATTTGCCAGCTACTACCAAAATGTGCTGATGGCGCGGGCTGGACAGTACTCGCAAGCGCAGGCAGTGCGCAAGCTCAGCCAGGGCTTTGATCGCGGCCGGGGATCACGCCCGGAGCTGTCACCTAACCAGGCCGCCGAGGAAGGCGTGCGTTACGCACGTTACAAAATTTACTGGAGCGGCGCAGCGATTGCTCTCCTCGCCGACCTGCGACTGCGTTCGCGTTCTGACGGCAAGGAGTCTCTGGATACCGTTCTGGGCCGTTTTCAACAATGCTGCCTGCAATCGAAGAAACGCTGGTCAGGCATTCAGTTCTTCACCCGGTTGGACTCACTTATCGATGAGCCGGTTTTCATGCCACTGTATCGAGAACACGCTGATACGCCGGGCTTTCCGGACACCAATAACGCGTTGTCCCATCCACTGCTTCATGAGCAGGTCCTGGGTGTGCGTACTTCCCCGAATTGACGCTGGTTCGTTTCTCCTCTCATAGTCTATAGGAGACCCAATGAGGTGAATGCGATGAAGACCACGCTGCGACTTTTGCTTTTACTCTCACCCGTGATGCTCCTGAACGCCTGCGGCCAGGGCGACGTCAGTTTTTCCGGCGACATTCAACCTATCATCGCGAAAAACTGCATCAGCTGTCATGGCGAAGCCGGCGAAGGCGCCATGGCCAATGCCTACCTGATGACCGACTACAACGGTGTAATGAAGGGCACAACCTATGGTCCGGTGATTGTCTCCGGCAGCAGGATGTCGAGTTCCCTGTACCTCGTCACGGCCGGCAAGACCGCTCCGCAAATCCGCATGCCGCCGCACAACGATGAGTCATTGGCGGAAGGTCGCGGGCCCATGCTATCCGCCGCGACGATTGAGACAATCGGTCTCTGGATCGATCAGGGCGCCAAAAATAACTAGCCCGCTAGTGGCGCTGGCGCTCGTCAGGCATGGCAAAGAACTGAAGCTCCCCGAGATCGCCGCTCAGCTCCGTTAGTTTGACGTCCGGTTCATTCCTGAGCTGGTCCGCGATCTTTTGCGCCTCCGTCAGGTAGTGGCGATACAGCTGCTGGCGCAGCGCCAACGACAGGGTTGCCGGCTCGCCTTCGACATTATTCAGTGCCTCGTTCAGCGAGAATTCGGGCAGTACTCCAGCGGCGTACTTGTGTGCCCAGGTGCCGGTTGCCAGATCGAAGTCGTACAGGTTTAGAAATTGATGGCCTTCGCGCGCGAGGAACAGAACGGCCTCGATGACGTAATTTGCCTCGGCATCATCCATTACCCAGTGAAGGCCAACACGGCACCAGCCAGGTTTCAGGCCACAGAACCCCTGCTGCACCGCCGACCGATACTTCTCCGACGTGTCGTTATCAATATGCAGCAACCGATGGCCATAGGGACCCGCACACGAACATCCGGCGCGCGACTGGATGCCAAACAGATCATTCAGAAGAACGGTCAGGAATTTGTGGTGCAGGTACTTGCCACTCGCATCCCTGATGTTGAATGAAATGATCCCGACACGACTACCCGCATCCGGGTTACCAAGCACTTCAATGTTGCTGTTGTCACCCCAGGTACGCAGGGCACGACGTGTGAATTCGTGTTCGCGCCGAAAGATCACATCAACCCCGACAGCGTCCTTCACCTGAAACACGAGTCCGGCCTTGAGCGTTTGCAGCACACCAGGAGTACCCGCCTTCTCCCGCTCTTCGATGCGCGAGATGAAATCCTGATCGGTCATACCGACGTAATCAACGGTGCCACCTGCGCTCATGCTTGGCGGCAGGTCCCGATCATAGATGCGTTCGTTGAATACCAGGACTCCGCTGGACCCGGGTCCGCCAAGGAATTTATGCGGCGAGATAAAAATAGCATCAATGCTCGGGTCGTCGCCCTCATACTCGGGTTCCGGGTTCATGTCGATTTCGACATAGGGTGCGCTGGCAGCATAGTCAAAACAGGCCATCGCATCGTACTGATGCAGCAGGCTGGCAATCTTGCGAACATCGGCGCGCATGCCGGTTACATTCGACGCTGCCGAAAATGACCCGATGCGTTTGCGGTTCTGGTAGCGCGGATCCTGCAACAACGCCTCGAGATGCCCGAAATCAACATTGCCGCCCGCGTCGAGTCGGACCTGCACCGTCGTCGCGAGCGACTGACGCCAGGAGATTTCGTTGGAGTGATGTTCATACGGACCGATGAAGACAACTGGCTGCGTTTTCGCCAGCAGTTCGTCATCCAGCATGTCGTCGAGCGTCTTGCGCGTCGCCGGTGCGAGTGTCACTCCAATGATTTGTTGCAACTTGTCGATCGCGCCTGTCGCGCCGGTACCGCAGGCGATGATGCGCCCATCCGGACCCGCATTGACGGACTGCTTGATGGCATCCTCGGCCTCATGCAGCAGCTGACTCATGCTGCGCCCGGTAATGTCGTCTTCTGTATGCGTATTCGCATAAACGCGCTGCAGGCTCTGGAGGTAGGACTCCACGAAACGCAGGCAGCGGCCCGACGCGGTGTAGTCGCAATACACCATGAGGCGTTCGCCGAACGGCGTTTCGAATGTGGAATCCACGCCAACGATCTGTTCGCGCAAATAGGCGGGATCAAGTTTTATTTTGCTCATACTGTTAAGTACCTGGATGCCTGCGATATACAAAGACGGGGACGATAACCCCGCCAACTTGCAGCAGGCCCGTCGTCCCCGCCTAATTATGCCTGTTTTTCGCTAATCGGCGCTGATTGTGTCCTCAATTGAGTTCGCAATCGAACTGGGCACGCCGACATTGGCGGTAAATGCCCGATAGCCCGAGTCCCAGAAATACAGCTGCATCCGCCACATCTGACCGTAATGAAGGACCAGGGTCTGGTCACCCTCTTTGAGGATCAATACTTCGGCAGGCAGCGCCGATACATGGTCCACACCCGGAAATGGCGACAGGTCGCTCTTGTCGTCGCTTCGGAATCGCGAGTTGATTTGCACCATGCGATCCTCAATATACGGGTTGGTAATGCCGATATACACTGCATCATCCCGCAAGCCGATCCTGGCAACCTGTTCCCACCCCGTCGATTCTTCGGGTCCGGAAACTTCGCTGGCCGACAAGGCCGTGATCACACGCTCGACGACCGCGTCGAAATTCGCGGCTGAATCCTCGGCAATCAACAACTGGCTCTTCTTGAAAGTGCGGAACTTCGCCATCATGCGCGCCGGCCCGTCGCCCTTGAAATTGCGGTAGTGCTTTTCGGAACGCTTCGGGCTTTGCTGCACAGACATCGCATCACCTGGCACTGTCGCCACAAGCTCACGAATCTCGTTCGCCGCATCGCCCGCAGCCGCCAACAGGCCATCGTAGTTCGACGAATCGGTGTAGAACACCATGGCATGCGCAACCGGATTCGCCATATTGATGTACGTCTTCTGATCATCGCCCTGCGTGTACACCGCGATACGCAAAATCTGCGCCGATAGCGTACGCGCCGATTCTTCCCTGGCTGCATCTGCGTAGGCCGGTGACGTCAGTACGTACACTCGCGCCTTGTGTGGGCTTTCCGGGACCCGGACATCGTGAGTCGCATGAAGAACGAGCCCCGATGATGCAAACGCCGTATCGATCGCAGCCGTCGTGTCCTCAAAAGACACAGATGACGCGTGAATGGTCTCGAAGATGCCGATATCTTCATCTGCCGCAAACGAAAACGGCGCTGAAATCAGCGCCGCAATCGTCAGTACGGCCATCAAAATTCTGGCCTTCATCAGGTTCTCCTAGAAACGATAGGCGACTTCGAACTCAAGCTGGCTCATTTCGAGCTGGATCGTTTGAGTAGGATCAAAGGTGCTCGCACCCGTGACTGTCTTCTCGGGCGCATACATCAGTGACATCGACAACACGTTGCCGTTGGCGCGCTCACTCGTCCAGCCAACCGTCATATGTGATTCCATGATGCCCGGTGCGAGAATGTTAAACAGCACCTCACTGCTCGGAATCGGCTGTTCACCGTAGCTATAGCCGACTCGCCAGGTGTTTGTTTCGTTCGCCTGCCACTCAAATCCGGCCTTGTAGATCGTCATATCTTCCCAGCCGAAACCGCCACCATTCGGGCCACCCAGGCAACCCGATGTTTCAGGCGCAACCGCAGGATTTGCAGTAAAACAGCCCGTAAGCAAGTTCATGATCGGATTATTTATGGAGGCAACTTCGCTGTAGCCGATCTGCTCGATATCGAAGTTGATGCGCGCTGTATCTCCGGCCATGAACGAAATGCCAGCCTTCAGTGTCGAAGGAATGTCAAAGCCACCGTCCTGTGCGAACAGATCGGCGTAATCGTCGAATTCAGACATCGAAATTTTTGACTGGTAGCTCAGGCCAAAGCTGAACGTCTCAGTACCGGTCCACAGACCGGCCGCGACGCCGTAGCCCACTGATGTGTCATGACCGTTATCCGTCAATTGAGTAGCCGGGGCACCCTGACCATTCTGCAGGAATGCATCGGCGAATGTCTGCGTAAAACCAGTGAACGAGGCAACGCCATTCGCTTCAAACATCTGGACAGCAACGACGGGACCGATACCCCAGGCAAACCGATCGTTTACCTTACCTGCATAATTCAGGCTGATGAACGCCTGCATCAGATCCACGCCGGCCTTACCGGCACCGTACACACCCGGCAGTGTCGCAGGCGCACCACCCTGACCGAACGGATCAAACATTGCCGTTTGACCACTGTCCCATTCGGTGTTCATGCCGCCACGGCCATAGAAAATAAATGACAATGCGCTGTCATTGGCGAACTTCCAGTTCTTGGCAACGTAGGGGATCGGGAAAGCCTCATTCTTGCTGTCGTAGGTACCCTGGCCCAGCGTGAATGCACCGCCCTGGCCATTCGCAAAACTGGACGATGCCGTGTAGGACCGCATGGGGCTGAAAATTGACAACCCGACCTGCCATTTGTCGTCGGCGAAAACCCCGAGCGCAGGATTGGTTGCTGCTGCAATACCACCCATGTTCGCGCTGCTGCCGACGCCCGAGCCAGCCATACCTTTTGACTCAGTACCAACACCGTGCGTGAAGTAACCATTGGTTGCCATTGCCGCACTGCTGAAGGCAAACAGACCCGTGACTAACAGCGCAGCTGTCGCCTTGCTCGTAATAGAACTCATTTTTTTTCTCCCTGCGTTTCGCAGAATACTTCGTGTAACGTTTGCATGACTCTGGGAGCATCGTCCCCGGCCAGTGAGTAACTGACGGACTGCGCATGCTTCCGAGCTTTAACAATTTTTTCGCGGCGAAGGACCGCGAGGTGTTGCGACAGCGCTGACTGACTAAGGCCGAGCAACGACTGCAGCTCGCTGACTGTTTTTTCTCCGTCAGACAGCTGGCACAAGATCATGAGCCGCCATTCGTTCGCCATCGCCTTGAGCAGCTCGACGGCGTGCGCCGCCATGTCGTGCAACTCAGACAATTTGTCGAAGTCCTCAATCGACGTTGCGGTGTCCTCGTTCATTCGCCGCAACCACCGAACCCTTCGGAATCCATCTTGGCTTCATACGGCGCCGCAATGCCGTCTCCTGTGACCAGGGACCCTTTAACACTATCCCAATCATCGGGCTTCAGGATAAGCAACCAGCCCTTCTCATAGGGGTCGTCATTGGCAATGCTCGGATCGCCAACCATATCGTCATTCACCCCGACGACTTCACCGCCGGCGAGCGACTTGGCTGGCCCGACCCATTTGCCGGATTCAAGCGTGCCGCAGGACTTGCCCGGACGAACGCTGCGACCGACTTTCTTCGGCGTAAATGCGACCAGTTTGCCGGCCATAGCCGTGGCCACCGCGGTCATACCGATCTTGACCGTGCCGTCACCCATCTCCGTAAACCAGATATGGTTGTCCACGTCGTAAAGCAGTTCGTCAGGAAGGTTACATCCCCTTACAGATGGCATATCAATGCCTCCTTCATCTATGGTTGTTGCGATTCACCCGCCGATCGAATCGGCTTCGACGAACAACAAAATTCGCCGAGTCCGGCCACCTGCAGCTTCCCGCTAATGAACAAATACAGGTGCTTGGATACCAAACCCATCATATATAAGCGATCAGTAATATCCGAATGTTCGGGTTCCATCGTGACGAGGTTGTAGTGGTATACAACCTCGCGGCAGGTTTCGCGGCAGGCATTGAAGCTTGGTTCGTCTTTTGCCCCCTGCCTGTGCAGGGCCAGCAGGCGAAAGCCCTCGCGCTGATCCTCGGTAGGTACTTCTCCCCGCGCGGTGACCCAGTGCTCGATTATCTCCTCGCTCGCTCGCAACAGGTTCTCGGCGGCCGCCAAACTATCTGCCGTTGGCGGCGGCGCATCGAATACCGCATCAAGCTCAGCGAGTGTCCTCATCCGAGACCTCGCTCCTTGAGGAACTTGATGGAGTCGCTAATGTTCTCGTGGACACCGACTTTCTTTGCCTTCAGGCCAAGCGCCATGCCCAGCAGCTGCGTGAAGTACAGGATTTTGATATCGACCGTTTCACCGAGTGTCTTTTCAGCTCGGATCTGATGCATCTCGAGGCCGGAGTGGCAGGTCGGGCACTCGGTCGCAATGACGTCCGCACCAGACAGCTTCGCAGCCTTCAGGATATTGAGCACGAGCTTTGTCGACGTGTCGCTGTCGGACAGCGTGTGCGCTCCGCCACAGCAGGCCGTCTTCAACGGGAAATCGACGTTCTCGGCTCCGGCTGCGGCGAGCAGATCGTCCATGAAATGGGGCTTGGACGTGGACTCGCTGCCCGGTCCCTGGTCTTTTTCGGGAAAAATATGCCGCGGCCGCGTGTACATGCAGCCGTAGTAGTTAGCGATCTTGATTCCCGACAGAGAATTCTTGACGCGCTCGGCCAGACCGTCTTCGCCGATCGACTCCTTGATCCAGTCCAGCGCGTGAATGGTCTCTACCTGCCCGGACTCGTAGGTCTTGTGACCGGCCTTCTGCGACAAGCGATCGACAACCTCAGCCGATTCCTTGTCATTGGCCAGATCGTATTCCGCTTTCTTCAGGTTGTGATAGCAGCCGTTGCACGGCGCCATGACCACATCCATGTCCATCTCATTGGCTGCCGTCGACATGACGCGCGAAGACAGGTAAGTCTGGATCTTCGGGTCAATGTTCTTCACTTCCATGGCGCCGCAGCAATTCCAGTTCTTGACCTCAACGAGATCCAGCCCAAGGGCCTTACCAACCGCTTTCGTAGAGCGATTATAAGAATGGCCGGATCCCTCGAGCGCACAGCCCGGGTAGTAGGCGACCTTCTTGTACTTGTCTTTGGTAGTCATCAGGTTCCTCGTCAGGTAGCCACGTCTTGCTTGGCGGTTTCAACCAGCTCGGCAAGGCTCAGTGCCTGCGATTGCTTTTCGTGTTGTTCGTCAATGTATTCCTGGATCGCCGCCGACGCGCTTGACCAGTCATTTGTCCTGGGGGCGACCAGTGTTGCCAGGCCCATGCGCGTCAGCATGCCGACCGGCAGGCCTCGCAGCATGCGCTTGACCATCTCGATTAACCACGGCTGCACGAGTGCCTGACCCGTGCGCGAGAAGAAGCGCCGCATGGTGCGACTTTCTTCGATCTTGCCGGTTTTGACGACCTGCTCGGTAAACACTTCGTCGAAATGCGTCGAGGGCGATTTTTCCGTATGCCCCTTCCTTTCGAGCCAGTGCGCCGTCGCCTTCATGACGCCCTCCGGAAACACGTCCCGGGGACAGGCGTAGGTGCATTTGTTGCACGACACGCACTGCCAGATGATGTCCTTATCGCGCAGCAGTTCGGACTCCATGCCCATGCGAATCAGGTAAATCCAGTAACGCGGGTTGAAGTCTTCATTGATGGCGTTAACCGTGCAGGCATTCGTGCAGGAGCCACACTGCCAGCAACGATGGATCTCTTCGCCGCCGGGCAATGCCGCGATCTCGTCCTGCAGGCTCTCGTTGTAATCCTTAACAACGCGCGTCTCAATGAACGTACTCCAGTGACCTGACACATCGACGCCATCGAGCGTCAATTCCTCGTGCGTCGTCAGATTTTCGGGTCGAATCAGCGATTTTTCGTGAATTGGCATTAGTGTTCCGTCGGGTTCAATTCGGTGCTGTCATCCAGAACAAAGGCCTCACCGTCTATCGACTTGAGGCGCGTTCTGCCGTCGCCTGGCTGGACTCCATCGAGTCCAAGCAGACGGCGTGTGTGTTGCATGGGATCTTCGGGCGCCTGGAAATCGGCGCGCAGGTAACTGCCACCCTGTTCGCAGATGTAGTGCGCGTAAACCTGCGCACACAGCACATCAACGTAGAACAGAACGTCGCGAAAGATTCCGTTGTCACTCAGGAACTGGCTGAGTTCCTCGCGCAGCATGAGGTAGGTGCCGTAGCCGTTGGCGACAGGAATCGTAATGTGATCGACATTGTCACCATGCCAGATCTCGCGAATAACACCGGTGTTCGACTTGGCGTCCCACACCCAGCGATTCATAAGCGGCACGCGCTCGGGATCTGCGTTGTGCAGCATCTCGGTTGCAAGGTCTCTTACCCAGCGATGCTTCTTGTCGTTCGGGAATCTGTCACAAAAAGTAACGATCCGATCGTCGATATGTTCCCTGTCATCGAACAAATGAACGATCGCCACGCGCATGTCGACAAACGCTTCCTCATTGAGGTGCCCGCTGATACGACGTCGTACCGTCGCCATAAACGTGCTCAGACCCTTGAACGTCTCCAGGTCGAGATCAGCAATATCGTTTTCGACAAGTGCCTGCCGAAACATCGCACTCTTCAGCTTGACCGCGTCGATGTAACGCTCGATGCCGCCGTGCTCTTCAGTGCCGCTGACCATCGCCTGCAGCGCGACGCGTAATATCTCACCGGACAGCTCGAGCACAGGACGCTCGAACTCTTGGGGAAGCATTGCGGACTTAGTAGCCATAGGTTCCCGGCCTACGCCGTCTTGAGATCTTGCGCGCCGGACAGGACAGCCATTGCTGTCGCATGACCTTGCGCGATCGAATCGTCAATCGTTTCCGGACCGGTAGCAGAACCCGCTACATAGACACCCGGACGCGACGTAGCGCCCATCGAACCGTAGCGATTCGCAACATCGATGAAACCGTGTGTCTCAAGATCGATACCGAACGTATCGGAGATTTCCGGGTTGTCGACATTCGGATCCATGCCAATCGCATGCACGACCATATCGAATGGAATCGTGATCGGGCGTTTAACCAGAGTATCTTCGCCTTTGACGATGAGCTTCTCGCCATCCGACGTTACCTCGGCGATGCGCGCCTTGATGTATTTGACCTTGAACTCTTCCTGGCTCTTCCAGTAGTACTTGGTTTCGTAGAGACCAAAGGTCCGGATGTCCATGTAGTAGATGTATACGTGGCAATCCGGCAACTCTTCCCGAATTTCCATCGCAATGTTGGATGAGACGGTGCAGCAGATTTTGGAGCACCATTCACGCCCGATCTGGCGATCGCGCGAGCCAACGCACAGCAGGATCGCAACCCGGTGTGGCTTGCGCCCGTCGGACGGGCAACGCACACCTTGTCCTGACGAAATCATCTGCTCGACCTGCGTGGTCGTTACGACGTCTTCGTAGGTGCCAAAGCCCCACTCGGGCTTGTTGACCGAGTCGAAATGCGTGAAGCCGCTGCAGACAATGACCGCTTCTGCCTCAAGCGTATCGCCATTGGACAGCTTCGCGGTAAAGTCACCGGGCGCCCCATCGAAATTGGTCACCTTGGTGCCGGTAATAACCTTGACGCTGGACGCATCCTCGACACGCTTGACCATGCCCCCAATGGCATCCTTGGCCCATTCACCCGTAGGTACGAGTTTCGCGTAGCCAGACAGGATCGGCGCACCGCCCAGCCTGTCTTCTTTTTCAACGATGACACATTGCTTGCCTAGGGTTGCAAAACTGTGTGCCGCGGCCAGACCTGCCGGTCCGCCACCGATTATCAATACAGGTTTACTCATTGTCTGCTTGCCTATTTTTTTTGGTTCTTAGTCGTTGGGTTTCGATTCCACGGCTTTGAAACCAGGTCCTGACGTAATCATCAAACGCGGGTCGTAAAGGGTCTCGCCCCTGCCCGCCTCCACGTCCTTCAGGTATAACTCGAACTCTGCTTTTTTCGCCTGCCAGTCGATTCCCAGCTTGTCCATCAGCTGCTCCAGCGGCGAAGCATGCCAGTGCGACTGCACAATCTTGTAGGGATGCGCGCCGCAAACGAGGGCCGCGAACTGGATGTCGGCAAGTACCGGCAGCTCCACCGGTTTACCGACTGCTGCGCCGATCCACTGATTCTTATCGAGGGTTGTAATGCAACCCGTATCGTGACCGACCATCATGTCGGCGCGCGCCTCTTCCTGCGCTACCCGCAACTTGCGATCAATGGCGAACGAACGTGTGAATTCGCGCTCGGAAATAATGTGGCGGAAACCGAAGCCGCAGCAGTCGTACCAGGTCGAGTAGTCGATGACCTGTGTGCCCAGCGTTTCCAGCACGCCCGTAGTGACAGCAACGCGATTGCCTTCGAGAATATCGTCGTCGTAAATGGCGTCCTCAGGAACCATCTTGTAGACATGACATGCCGGGTGCACCGTGGCGCGAATGTTGCTGCAATCGATGACCTGGTGTTCCTTGATGCGATTGCGCATCACATGCACCCACTCCGAATAATGCACAACCTCTTCCGGAATCAGGAGTTTGCCGTCAACGAGACGGCCGAGCTTGCCGAGAATCGTCTTGACGCGATCGCGCAGCTTGGCCGAGTGCAGCAGGTAACCACGCACTTCCTTGTAGTTACCGAACGACGTGCCGCAATGCACCAGCGGGTAGAAGTAACCCTCCGGTAACCCCTGCGCCTTCGCGGAGACGTAGGCTTGGTGGAAGTTCCGCAGGAATACCGCCGCCAGACTCTCGATGTTGCCGATGCCCGAACCGTGGTAGTTCCATGCCGTGCATGAGGTTTGGTCGGTCTCATCAAGGTACTTGACGTCCATCTTGTTCATAAGCCACAAGAGGGATGCCGGGTAACCCGGAATGTTGCCGCACTGGCCGCAGGACTTGTGATGCCAGAGCTGCGTCGTTGGAATCTGCTTATCCCAGCCATACAGGGTCTTGACCGAAACCGGTTCGTGCTCGTCCGTGACGCGATGCACCACGATCTCGCCGTCTTTCTCGAGTTCCCACATGACGTCGCGCACGTCCTCAACGCGATCCTTATTCGTGAGCATTGAACGCTTGTTGACTATCTGGTCAACCCAGACCGTCGCTGTCTGGGCATCTTTCTTCGACAGGTTCGCGTCCACCCACTCTGACCCGTGCCCTGTAAAGCGCTCACCGTCGCTGCCGCTCTTCGTCGTCATAATTCTTCTCTCCTGACCTCAGTCGTCGTCCTGCTCATCCATCCAATCCTCATAGTCGTCACGTTTTTCATCCATGATGTCGAGGATTACGTCGAACAGGTTTTCGTCGATGGTTTCAAGACTGTCGAGCACGCCGGTTTCTTCCCAGATCGTGTACAACTCAACCGATGTCTTGAGATTAACTTCCCACGCTGTCTTGGTTGTGTGCAGCGTGGGCATGGGGATTGCTTTGCGCAGCAATGCCAGCGGCGCATCAACTTTCGATATGTGCGGACCCCAGTCGGCAAAGCCTTCGGGGTTGATCATGTCGGGCGATAACTGGTTACCCGTGGAGATGAGTTTCAGCATGACGCGACTGAAGGGGCGCAACACAGCCTTCGCGGACTCCATGCCATGCTTGATGGCGGTCTCGCGCATCACCATGATCAGGCCACCCGGCGAATTGCCGAACGGGCAGCGTGCGGCGCAGGTGTAGCACTGGGCACAGGACCAGATCTTCTCCTGCATCGCATCGTAGATGCCTTCGAGATTCTCGGTCCAGAGCAACTGCACGATCTCGCGGGGGCTGAAATCGTAGTAATGCGCCGCCGGGCACGTCGCGGTGCAGATACCGCAGTTCAGGCAGCCGTTGAGCTCATGGTCGAACCTGAGGTCGCCCTGGATGTCCTGAAAAATTTCCTCAAGCTGTTCGCGTTTGACTGGGGGCGCATCCGAGACTGGATCGCCAATGAATTCCTGGATTCGGGACGCTGAGGAATGGGACATATAGTCGGACCTTTAGGAATTAGTAAGACAGAACCTTGCAGTCACCTTCCATGACTTCTTCAATCAAATGAGCACCACCAACAATACCTTCACACTCGGGGATCAGGTCTTCCTTGGTCATGTCGAACAGGTCGAGATTCGGCGAGCAGCAGTAGAATTTCGCCCCGGCCTCATGGGCATCCTGGATGAAGCTGTAAACTGACTTCGGCGACCCTTCCTTGACGAAGAGTTTTTCCGCGACGCCTTTCTTCATTAACCGTCCGGAAGTCGCGGTACAAATAACGTCGACGTCGTAGTCCATCGCGGCGGCCACGGTCGCCTGGAAAATCGGCGCACCCAGCTCTTCGCCATTGCGCGGATCGGTGTTCGCCATAACAATTATGAGTTTTTCAGCCATGTTCTTTAAATTCCCTGGAGTTAGACAGCGCCTCCAACAGCGCATTAGCATATACTAAATTAGCGGGACATCCAATTCCCCGGCGCCTTTGGCCGCTTTCGGAGCAGACATCAGGGACGTGCATTGCACAAGACCGGTCATGATCGGCACGAGCTCGTCCTCGAGAACAGGCTGCAGCGCCCGAAGTTTCTCAAGCTGCCCGGCGGTATCTGCAGGCACCTCTTCGAATTCCATAATCAGGTCCTCGACCATCCCGAGCTTAATACCCGGGTTGCCAGAAAAACCGTAAGCGTTTTCGCCAACCTGCCAGACGGCGGGCCGACCAAGGCTATCCTCAGCAAGAATCACCGCATGCCCGGGAAGCACGGGCCAGTCGCGCATATAGATAACCTGGTTGAAGGTCTCGGG
>JAIBDF010000035.1 GCA_024679535.1 Chromatiales bacterium | reverse complement strand
CGAAGTACATGAGCCCGGCATCGGACATTGCATGCTGAAGGCCGATGAACGGGGCGTCACCAACCTGCGCCTCATCAATCACGATGCCATCGAAGTGCTGACAAACCAGGTACCTCATGGCTCATTGTCGCGGCTGAATCTTTACTTCCCGGATCCGTGGCCGAAGAAACGACACCACAAGCGGCGGATCGTCGCAGCGCCTTTCCTCGCGCTTGTTGCTGACAGGCTGGCCGCTACGGGCACTCTGCATATTGCCACCGACTGGGCCAACTATGCGGAGCACATTGACGAGGTTCTTTCCCAATCGGATCGTTTTGCCTGTGTCAAACGTCGCGAGCACGACGGCGAGCAGCCACTGGATCGTCCGCAGACCAAGTTCGAACGCCGCGGCCTGAAAAAGGGGCATCGCATCTGCGACTGGTGTTTCCAGAAGAACTAATCACGATTCGTAGCTTGCGCTCCACCTGCGATGATCTATAACTAGTAGTAGGGCAGCGCTTTCACAAGGGCTACAGACAATGGCTATTAAGTACCCCGAAATCGGTCAATGGTTCAGCAGACCCAATGGCACAAGGTTTGAGGTGGTCGCCGTGGATGAGGCCGGAGCCACTGTCGAGATTCAGCTGTTCGACGGGACCATTGATGAGATTGAGGTAGAGCGCTGGCCGGAACTCCTGCTACGCGAGGTGAGCGCCCCCGAAGACTGGTCGGGCTCGGTCGATATGGACCCGGAGGATTATGTCGGTAAGACGGATTCCGACATGCCACACGGTTATCACGACCCTCTGGCATTTCTCGACAAGCTCTGACTACATGCTGGTTGGGCCGGTAACAAAAATCACCCCACCCCGTACCTCTGCATCGACCTTGCGCAGCCCGCGTCCATTCCCTGGCCCGGCGAAGCAATAACCTGTTTCGATTTCGTAGGTCGCACCGTGCGACGCACAAATCAATGCCGTTTTGTCTTTCGTCAGAAATTTGTCAGGCGACCAGTTGAGGGGATGCCCGACATGCACGCAGAAATTCTGGTAGGCGAACACGTCACCGCCCTTGCGAACGACGAAGCCGCGGAACGGCCAGTCACCGTCACCGATCTCGAACTCACGGCAACCAGGATTCTCGAGTTCGTCCAGGCGACCGACCGCGATCTCCTGCTCGCTCACACACCGTCCTCATTCCACGGCGCTACCTTGAATAACAGCAACATGCCGGGAATCGCAAGTACCGTGCACAGCAGGAAAAAGCTGGTCCAGCCAACCTGCTCGACGATGACACCCGTCACCGCGTTAGCCAGCGTTCTCGGAACCGCGGTCAACGCCGTAAACAATGCAAATTGTGTAGCGGCAAACGCAGGATTGGTCGTGCGCGCAATAAAAGCGACGAATGCCGCTGTGCCGAGCCCGACGCCGAGATACTCGAACGCATTCGCAACGCCCAACATCCACAAGTTGGTGCCTACGACCGAGAGGAGGGCGAACCCCAAAATACTCACGACCTGGACGACGCCGAAAATCCACAGTGCCCGGTTTATTCCGAGCTTGATCATGACGATGCCACCGAACAGCCCGCCGAAGATACTCGCTATGAGGGCTGCGAACTTCGCGACAGAGCCAATTTCCGTGCGGCTAAAACCCATATCGATAAAAAAGGGAGTCTGCAGTGCGGTGGCCATGCTGTCGCCAAGCTTGTAGAGGAACAGGAACAACAGAATCAAGGCCGCGGACTGAACACCCTTTCGACCGATGAACTCACGGAACGGCTCAACGATGGCCTCCGCCATCGTCTTTGGAGGGGTTGGCTCCGAAATCGCCTCATCTATGACCAACGTCAGGATAATACCGACGAACATGAATAGCGCGACCACGATGAAAACCATATGCCAGGGCAGATGATCGGACAGGATTAACGCAAGCGAGCCCGGCACCAGTCCGGCCAATCGATACGTCTGTACATGAACTGCATTACCCAGGCCAAGCTCGACGTCCGGAAGCAACTCCCGACGATACGCATCCAGCACGACATCCTGGCTGGCGCTGAAGAACGCCACCGCAGCGGCGAGATAGGCGACGGTCCAAATCGACAGATCGGGCTTGATGAATCCCATGACGCTGATCGATACGAGCAACGCCACCTGCGTGACGAACATCCAGCCACGCCTGTGCCC
The DNA here is from genome assembly GCA_024679535.1 of Chromatiales bacterium. Classification (GTDB taxonomy): domain Bacteria; phylum Pseudomonadota; class Gammaproteobacteria; order Steroidobacterales; family Woeseiaceae; genus UBA1847. The sequence goes on along the minus strand of JAIBDF010000035.1, from coordinate 25,622 downwards.
GAGAAACGGCAACGTGAAGCGATCCATGACTGGCGACCACAGAAACTTCCAGGTGTATGGAAACCCAATCAGCGCGAAGAAGCCGATCTCGGCCAGCCCGACGCCTTCCGCTCGCAACCATGCCGGTACCAGCTGAATCAGGAGATACAGTGGCAAGCCCGACGTGAATCCCGTGAAGACGCAGATCAGCATGCGACGGTTCAGGATCGCCTCTTTGAGGGTCTCCCGACGCGAGCGATCCTGGGATAGGTCAGTCGTCATGAACCCAGTCGTAATCCATGATCAACGGTGCATGGTCGGAGAAGCGCTGATCTCTGTAGATCTCCGTGCGCCGAACTTTTTCACCGAGCCCCGGCGTCACAACATGATAGTCGATACGCCACCCGACGTTGTTGTCCCAGGCACGACCGCGATTGGACCACCACGTGTACTGCTCCGGTTCCTGCTCGATGGCGCGAAACGCATCGACCCAGCCGTACTCCCCAAACACCTTGTCCAGCCAGGCGCGCTCTTCGGGCAGGCACCCCGAGTTCTTCTGGTTCTGCTTCCAGTTTTTTATGTCGCCTTCCTTGTGCACGATATTCCAGTCGCCACAAATGACGTACTCCGATCGCCGGCGCCTGAGCTTCTTCAGGTGTTCGGTGAACGACTCCATACAGCGATACTTGGCTATTTGGCGTTCTTCTTTTGAGGAACCGGACGGCAGGTACAATGACACGATGCTGATGCCACCGAGCTGGACCTCGAGATAACGCCCCTCGTTATCGAATTCGGCATCGCCGTAACCGTGAATGACTTTCGTTGGCTTGTGCCGCGAGTAGATCGCAGTACCGCTGTACCCCTTCTTCTCGGCATCTTCGTAATAACAGTGATAGCCCGCGGGCGAAAAGATTTCGTCCGTCAGCTGGTGTACCTGTGCCTTGGTTTCCTGGATGCAGATTACGTCTGCATTTTGCTCCGCCATCCACTCGAAAAAACCCTTGCGTGCTGCTGCCCGAATACCATTCGCATTGAGGCTGATAACGCGAAACAAATGTCGTCTCCTGTGTCATACTCCGATCCGTCGCGGCAATCATACAGAAGACCCATCTCATGCGTGGCTACAAAAGAGAGTTCATCGAACTGGCACTCGAACTTGGTGTACTGCGATTCGGCGAGTTCACGCTAAAATCCGGTCGGGTCAGTCCCTACTTTTTTAACGCCGGTCTCTTCAACACGGGCTATGCCGCGGCGAAGCTCGGTCGATTCTATGCCGCCGCCATCGCCGAAGCGGACCTGCGTTTCGACATGCTGTTCGGACCTGCCTATAAGGGCATCCCCCTCGCTGCACTGGCCGCTGCATCACTGGCTGAACACCACGGTATTGATGTGCCCTATTGCTTCAATCGAAAAGAGGCCAAGGCGCATGGAGAAGGCGGCAGCGTCGTCGGTGCGCCGCTGTCCGGTGATGTCCTGATTGTTGATGATGTCATCACTGCCGGAACCGCCGTCCGGGAGGCGTACCAGATCATCTCGGGTGCTGGCGCCGAAATAGCGGGACTGGTTATCTCCCTGGACCGCCAGGAACGCGGCCAGGGTGCCTATTCGGCCGTCCAGGAGCTGAAACAATCGCTCGGCATTCCGGTCATAAGTATTGTGCAGCTCGACGATTTGATCGATATTCTTGAAGAATCAAGTGAATACGAGCAGTTCCTTAACCCTGTACTGGCCTACCGGAAGCAATACGGCGTTATCTCGTAAGTTATTGAAATTTGAGCATTAGGGCCAATTTTACAGCAAGCAAATAGGGGACTAAGCTGCAATAACGAGAACTAGTCCCGGTTGTTGACCCTCGTTTACTGGCATATTTCAATCATGTGGAAATTTATTCTTACAGCGGCTCTTATCGCACTGGCCTCTTCGGCCATGGCCAAAGATGAACAGAAAGTCTTCAAGTGGGAAGACGAAGAGGGTCATGTGTATTACGGCGACAGCGTTCCGCAGGTTTTCTCCGAGCGACCGAAAGAGGTTCTGAACGAGCACGGCGTCACAGTTGCCGAGCTCGAAGGCAGAAAGACCGAGGAGCAACTGGCGCAGGAGCAGATCGACGAGGAGCGCCGCAAGCGCCAGGAAAAACAGCTAAAGGCCGACCGCGCCCTGCTGGCAACCTATCTTTCAGTCGAAGAGATCCAGATGCACCGCGATCGTCGTGTGGAGCTCTTCCAGGCACAGTCGCGTGTTACCGAGCTCTACCTGAGAAACCTCGAACGTCGGCTACAGGAATTGCGTAACGAAGCCTCCAGGTACCAGCCCTACAGTGAGGACTCCAATGCGCCGATGATTGGCGAGGAGCTTGCCGAAGAATTGCGTAAGACAAAAGACACTATCGCGCGTCACCAGCAAAATCTGCGGAAGTATGACACTGGTGAGATGCAGATCATCGAGCGCTTCGACGGCGACATCACACGCTTCAAGAAGCTCAGAGGAATCGACTAGATTCTCTGGCCGTCAGGCCGTCCCTGAATGCCCGAATCCGCCGGCACCTCGGTCGCTGGCATCAAACTCTTTAACGACCTTGAACTCGACCTGCTCGATCGGGATGAACACCATTTGCGCAATACGTTCGCCGGGCTGTACCTCGTAGCTGTTGCTGCCTCGATTCCAACAGGAAATAAACACCTGCCCCTGGTAGTCCGAGTCGATCAGACCCGTCAAGTTGCCCAGCACGAGCCCGTGTTTGTGGCCAAGCCCTGAACGCGGCAGCAGCACGGCGGCAAGTGCGGGATCGGCGACGTGGATAGCAAGTCCGGTTGGGATGAGAACTGTCTCACCGGGACTCACCGTCACCGGCTCGTCGATACACGCCCGCATATCGAGTCCGGCCGACCCGCCGGTGGCATAGTGCGGTAAGGGAATCGTGTCCCCGACGCGCGAATCGAGGATCTTCAGTTCGATGGATCGCATCTAATGTCCTGCCCGTTTATTCGATGTTCGAAATGACCGTAAGCCGCGGCTGCGGGTCAGTGCCGCGAGCAGCATAGAAGTGTCGCGCGATGAGTTCAACGAGATCACGTGCCAGCTCTGACTTGCGCGCCTCGGGGAAGCGTTGTTCCCCATCGGTCCAGATGACGTTAACACTGTTATCGTCGGTATCGAAGCCGCAATCGCTACCCACCCGGTTCGCAATAATCATGTTGAGACTCTTGTTCTCGAGCTTCGAGCGTGCGTAATCGTCAACCTTCTCGGTTTCCGCAGCAAAACCGACCGTGAACGGCCCGGCCGCGAGAGCCGCTACTGACGCAAGAACATCCGGGCAACGAACGAGATCGATGCTCATCGATTCTTCATTCTTCTTGATCTTCTGTTCTCTCCATTCGGCCGGGCGGTAATCCGCAACGGCCGCCGCTGCAATAAAGATGTCGGCCTCGCCGACACATGTATGCGTCGCCTCGTACATATCCTGGGCTGACAGCACATTGCGAACTTCGATTCCCGGTGGTTCGGGAAGATTGACCGGTCCACTGATCAGTACGACCTCGGCACCCTGCGCTGCCGCTGCACGCGCCATTGCATAACCCATCTTTCCTGAGCTGCGATTAGTGATGTAACGTACCGGATCAATAGGCTCCCGCGTCGGGCCTGCCGTGATCACAACTTTCCTGCCGGTCAGCAGTCCCTCCCCCTTACCAACAGCGAGGTCAAAAACCGCTGCTGCAATCGTGTCGGGCTCGAGCATACGACCCGCCCCGGTCTCTCCACAGGCCTGCGATCCTATACCGGGTCCCAGGATGTGAATGCCCCGCTCTTCGAGCACCTTGCGATTCGCCTGCGTCGCCGGATTACTCCACATGATGTGATTCATTGCCGGGGCCACGGCGAGGGGCGCCTCGGTCGCAAGGCAAATCGTCGTGAGCAAGTCGGGCGCTCCGCCGCTGACAATGCGCGCCATCACTTCGGCGGTGGCAGGAGCGATCAGGACCACGTCCGCCCAGCGAGCGAGCTCGATATGACTCATCGCCGCCTCGGCCTCCTTGTCCCACAGGTTCGAGCGGATCGGCCTTCCGGACACGGCCTGCAGCGCAGTACCGGTCACGAACTCCTCGGCCGACGCGGTCATGACGATCTGTACCTCGCCGCCGCGTTCGCGCAGACGCCTCACCAGGTCGGGTGCCTTATAGGCAGCGATGCCGCCCGTGATACCAAGAACAATATTCATAGGTGAAAGCTTATCGCGTCCGGATCGAATCCAGAAGGTTTCCATAGATTTGTTGCTTGTATGGATATGTGCCTGAGACTCAGTATTTCCGCATGGATGAAATACCGCTCACGGACCAGAGCGATGCAGAGTTGCTGACCCTGGTCGTGACCAACCCCGCTGCCACGCAACTTCTGAGCCGCTTCGGCAGCCTGCGATCGCTCCTGCAGGCACCGTCCGGTGACATCCTGGCGTGCCCCGGAATCGGCCGGGGCCGCCTTGCTGCTCTTCGTGCCCTGCCTGAACTGGCCCGTCGCTATTACACTGAGTCCCTGCCCAACGGCGCGGCCATTCGGAGTCCTGCCGACACTGAAGTTTACCTGCAGGCCCGCATGCGGCATCTCGACCACGAGTTGTTCTGCTGCCTGTTCCTCGATAACCGGCACCGGGTGCTCAGCTTTAACGAGCTGTTCCGCGGCACCATTGACGGCACCAGCGTTTACCCGCGAGAGGTTGTGAAGGAAGCGCTGGCCATCAACGCCGCGGCCGTGATCCTGGCCCACAATCATCCCAGTGGCGTCGCCGAACCCAGCCAGGCGGATGAACGTATCACCCGTCGCCTCAAATCAGCCCTCGACCTGGTCGATATCCGGCTCCTCGATCATCTTATTATTGGCGATGGCAGGACCACCTCGCTGGCCAGCCGAGGCCTTATCTGACGCCGGCCGGGGCGTATTCGACAATATCGGTCAATGAGCGCTTGAACTGCATGGCCGTCACTGGTATAAAGTCTCGCTCTCTGCCCGCCACTCGCGGGCGACTTTTATTAAAATCAGAGACTTAAGGTCATGTCCAAGGTTTGCCAAGTGACTGGGAAGCGCCCGATGAGCGGCAATAACGTTTCCCACGCAAAAAACAGAACTCGTCGTCGTTTCCTGCCGAACCTGCAGAACAAGCGATTCTGGATCGAGGCCGAGAAGCGCTACGTACGTCTGCGCGTCTCGCACAAGGGCCTGCGTATCATCGACAAGCACGGTATCGAAAAGGTCGTTGCCGACCTGCGCGCTGCCGGCACGCAAGTTTAAGCGGAGGATTTGAGATGCGCGACAAGATCAAACTCGTATCAAGTGCCGGAACCGGCCACTACTACACGGCTACGAAGAACAAGCGCCTGCACCCTGAAAAGTTGGAAACGAAAAAGTACGATCCAACCATTCGCAAGCACGTGATCTACAAAGAAGCCAAGATCAAGTAGCAGCTTATCAAGCTGTTCCAGAAGGGCCCGCCTTGTGCGGGCTTTTTTGTGCCCGGCGATCCCGCTCGACGATTACAATACGCCATGCCCGAGTTACCCGAAGTCGAAACCAGCCGCCGCGGCATCGAGCCGTGGATTTTGCATACGACGATCACCAAGGTGGTCGTGCGTGATCGTCGTCTGCGCTGGCCTGTCGCAGAGGGCGTCGAGCGCAGGCTAAAAGGTCGGGAAGTTGAGTCGGTAGATCGCCGTGCCAAATACCTGCTCATTCGGACCAGTGGCGGCACGATCATTCTGCACCTCGGTATGACCGGGAGCGTGTTCCTCGTCGACCAGGGTGCGGCTGCCGGGATTCACGATCACCTCGACTTCGAACTCGATTCCGGCAAGATACTCCGCTTTCGCGATCCGCGTCGCTTCGGCTCGTTTCACCTCAGCCGCAAGCCGCTGGCACATCCCCTGCTGGCAAAGCTCGGACCCGAGCCGCTGGACGACGAATTCGACGGTGACTACCTGTGGCGCAGATCACGGGGCCGCAAGGTCAGCATCAAACAGTTCATTATGAACGCTCAGGTCGTGGTGGGCGTCGGCAACATCTATGCGAGCGAGTCGCTGTTTCTCGCCGGCATCAATCCCAAGCGCGCCGCCGGGCGCACGGCCCGCCATCGTTACGACGCCCTCGCAGACGCCATCAAGGACATTCTGAGTCGAGCCATTAAAGCCGGCGGCACCACGCTGCGGGATTTCTATGGTGGCGATGGTGAACCGGGGTACTTCAAGCAACAACTTGAAGTCTACGATCGTGAAGGTGAGCACTGCCGATGCTGCAATACGGTTATCAAGGCGTTCGTGCAGGGTCAGCGTTCGACCTACTACTGCAAGTCCTGCCAGACCTGATCAGGCGCGGCCGACCTTCTTCAACAGTGCCTCCCTGACCAGCGGCGACACAAATTCCGTAACGTCGCCACCCAGCTGCGCTACCTCGCGCACCAGCGTCGACGAAATAAATGTGTACTTGTCAGTCGGCGTTAAAAAAGCCGTTTCGACGGCCGTGGTGAGAACCCGGTTCATGCTGGCCAGCTGAAATTCGTATTCAAAATCGGAAACAGCCCGCAGGCCGCGAACAATGACGGCGAGTTTGTTAGCGACAGCGAAGTCGATGGTAAGACCCTGGTAACCAGTGACCTCTACGTTCTTAATGTCGGCAAGCGAGCGCTGGGCGAGGTCAACTCGCTCGTCGAATGAGAACATCGTTTTTTTTGTGCCGGTATCCGCTGCAACTGCCACGACGACGTTGTCATATAGCTTTGACGCGCGTCGCACAAAGTCTTCATGGCCCAGCGTAATGGGATCAAAGGTCCCCGGATACATTGCTGAAATACCCATTGTCAGTGGTCCCTCTCGACCTGCGCCAGCATGTAGCGAACCATGCCTGCGGTTTTGTTTTTTATTATGTGCCAGCCAGCCGGTAACTCGGGCTCCCGGCACGATCGGTCCTGCTCCAGATATACACGCGCACCATCTGCCAGTAGTTCCTGTGCTGCCAACAGTCTACACGTTTCCTCAAGCAAGTCGGCAGCGAACGGTGGATCCAGGAATACGAGGTCGAAACGACCTTCGGGTGCGCTGCGCAGATAGTCACCGGCTTCCTGTTGCCGAACCGTGGCGGCGGTCGCCCCCAGCACCGCGATGTTCTTTTCCAGCTGTCGGACAGCAACGCCGGACCGCTCCACGAACACCACGCTGCCAGCTCCTCGCGATAGCGCCTCGAGCCCCAGCACACCGGTTCCCGCAAACAGGTCGAGACAACGTGCTCCATGGATATGGTGTGATAGCCAGTTGAAGAGGGTTTCGCGAATGCGCTCCGAAGTAGGCCTCAGGCCTTCGACGTCAGCAATATCCAAAAGGCGGCTACGCCAGTTTCCGGCTACAATACGCAGCCGTCCCGTCTGGGGATTAGCACTTTGTTTTCGTCTGGCCATCGTCGCCTCGCCCTGAGTATCTGAATCGTAAACGTATGTTTGGGAAAAAGGAAAAGCCCGAAAAGCCCGAAAAGCGGGAAGGCTTTATCAAGCGCCTGCGGGCACGTATCAATCGCGGTGACAGCTGGCTCACCTACGATCTGGCTAATCTCGCCCCTGGCGGCAAGATCGATGAAGACGTGCTCGAGGAGCTTGAGGGCCTGCTGGTCATGGCCGATGTAGGTGTCGATACCACCGAACGTATCATCTCGGGTCTCCAAAAGAGTCTGGCGCGCAAAGAACTCACTGATGTCGCCGCACTGCGGCGCGGCCTCCACAAGTCCTTGTGCGAAATCCTTGAGCCGGTCGAAAAACCGCTGGTCATAGATCGGCCTGACGGCCCCTACGTCATTCTGATGGTCGGGGTAAACGGCGCCGGCAAAACGACGACGATTGGCAAGCTCGCGCGCCGCTTCAAGGATCAGGGCTACGCGGTAATGCTTGCCGCCGGGGACACCTTTCGCGCGGCGGCGGTTGAGCAGCTCCAGATCTGGGGCGAACGCAATGAGGTGCCTGTCATTGCCCAACAGGCGGGAGCGGATCCTGCGGCTGTCATTTTTGACGCCATGGAGGCGGCACGAGCGCGCGACATGGATATCCTGCTCGCGGATACGGCCGGCCGTCTGCAAAGCCAGACAGGACTTATGGATGAGCTGGCCAAGGTCAAACGCGTCATCGCCCGGCGCGACGCCACCGCACCACACGAGATCATGCTCGTACTCGATGCCAGCCAGGGCCAGAATGCGCTCGTGCAGGCTGAAAAGTTCCACGAGGCGCTGGGCGTGACCGGCCTGACCGTGACAAAGTTGGATGGCAGCGCGAAGGGTGGCATTCTTCTCGCCATTGCTGATCGTATCGGCGTGCCGGTTCGTTTCATCGGTATCGGTGAGTCGATCGACGACATGCAGCCATTCTCGGCGACAGACTTCGTGGACGCGCTGCTCTCATCGGGACACCAGGGCTAATTCACGACTTGATGATTCAACTCGAAAACGCCACCAAACGGTTCCCCGGCGGGCAGGAAGCCCTGTCGGGCCTCAGTCTTTCCATAGACAAAGGCGAAATGGTTTTTGTCACCGGGCACTCAGGTGCGGGTAAGAGCACACTGCTGCGCCTTATCGCGTTGATCGAGCGGCCGACCAGCGGGCAGGTCATCGTCGATGGACAAAATACGAGCCGCGTAAAAAGACGCAAGATTCCCGCGTACCGTCGCCAGATCGGAATGGTCTTTCAGGACCACAAGTTGCTGTATGACCGGCCGGTTGCAGACAACGTGGCGTTGCCGCTTATCATTGCTGGCGTCGGCCATCGCGAGGCAAGCCGTAAAGTGCGGGCGGCGCTTGACCAGGTCGGGCTGTTGCACAAAGAGAAGCGGCGTCCCGAGACGTTGTCTGCGGGTGAGCAACAACGCGTAGGAATCGCGCGCGCGATCGTTTCGCGACCGAAGCTGCTGATCGCAGATGAGCCGACTGGCAACCTCGACCCGGACCTGTCACTCGAGGTCATGCGTATTTTTCGACGCTTCAACGAAGTCGGCGTGACGCTGCTTATTGCAAGTCACGATATCTCTCTGATTGATCGGCTTGGCTGCAGGCGCATTGCGCTCGAGGATGGACGGCTGCAGCAGGAACCGGAAGAGGACGTCGAGTCGTGGCGCTAACACGCAACGCTGACGCCGTCGCCCCGGCACGAAGATCCAGTCCACTGGCGATCTGGTTTGCCCGGCATATGAGCATCTCGATCGGTTCACTCGGACGTTTGTCCCGCCATCCCTTTTCCAGCCTGATGATCATCCTCGTTATTGCCGTTACGCTGGCTTTACCGGCGGCAATCAATCTGATCGTCAAAAACGCGCGTTCAATCAGCGGCAGCTGGGACAACGCGCTGGATTTTTCGGTGTTCCTGAAACGCGACTTGCCGGAAGACGAAGCGCGGGCGCTCGGCAGGCTGATCGAACAACGTGCGGATGTCGATTTGGTCGCTTTCATCAGCGCAGCGCAGGCGCTGGGAGATTTCAAAGAGCATTCCGGGTTCGGAGCTGCGCTCGATCAGCTCCCCGATAACCCGTTGCCGCACACGCTGGTGGTCTCTCCGAGCGCGGGTCATACGAGCGCGTCGATGATTTTGTTGCATGAGGAACTCGGCAATCTGCCGGAGACCGAGTACGTACAGGTCGATACACAGTGGGTGCAGCGCTTTCACGCGATCCTCGATATCGTGCGGCAGGCCATTGCGATTGGTGCTGCGCTGCTCGGCATCGCAATCGTTGTGATCATTGGCAATACCATCCGCCTCGATATTGAAAATCGCCGCAATGAGATCGAGGTCACCAAGCTTATCGGCGCCAGCAATGCGTTCGTGCGTCGGCCATTTCTGTGGACTGGCTTTTGGTATGGGCTGTTCGGGGGGCTCATGGCCCTCGCGCTGGTGTACTACGGCCTGTACCTGCTGCAGGGCCCGGTTGCTCGGCTCGCCGGGCTGTATCAGAGCAATATCGCGATTGCCACCATGAGCCTTCAGGAAGCGGCGGCGATTATCGGCATTGGCGTGTTCCTCGGGCTGTTCGGGTCCTGGTTCACCACAGCAAGGCATATGCGTCGCATCGAGCCGCGCTAGGCCTCGCTTGAAATAAATCCGGGGTCTGCCCGGTCCTTATTGATAACCAGAGTAGCAGCTGACGCCACGCTGCGGGGCGATCTAATTAAACATAATCCTGCAGCGCTGATTCGTTAAATAACTGGTTTTTATAACAATATTGCTTAATCTTATCGGGAACTTATGGCACTTGTTAGCACTCCAACCCACAGAGTGCTAAAATTGAGCGCCATTACGGAGGTAGTAGATGACAACTGCATTAGCCATGACCAATCACGATCTCGCGCTGGCAGGCCCGGTAGGCAGTCTTGACGCCTATATCCAGGCTGTCGGCTCGATAGCTGTCCTGTCCAAAGAGGACGAACAGTCGCTTGCAACGCAATACCGCGAAGAAGAAGACCTCGACGCCGCACGCGAGCTCGTTATGGCACACCTGCGTTTTGTTGTGCATATCGCCAAGGGCTACACGGGCTATGGCCTGCCGCTGAATGATCTCATCCAGGAAGGCAACGTGGGCCTCATGAAGGCCGTCAGACGTTTCGACCCGGCTTACGACGTACGACTCGTCTCGTTCGCCGTGCACTGGATTCGCGCCGAGATTCACGAGTTCGTACTCAAGAACTGGCGCATCGTGAAAGTTGCCACGACCAAGGCGCAGCGCAAGCTGTTCTTCAATCTTCGCAAGAAGAAGAAAACGCTGGCCTGGCTGTCTGCAGCCGAAACGAAAGCGGTTGCTGATGACCTCGGCGTAAGCGCGAAGGAAGTCACGGAAATGGAAAAGCGCCTGCACTCACGCGACGCCATTTTCGATCCAACCCCGGACCTCGACGATGACCGCAACTACACGCCAGCGGCCTACCTGCCGGCACCGGATTCCGATCCGGCCAAGCAGGTCGAGACTGCAGACTTCAACCATGACGCGACGACGCGCATGACGGCCGCGTTGAATGTCCTCGACGAGCGAGCCCGCCATATCATCGAAGCGCGCTGGCTGACAGAAAGCAAAATGACGTTGCACCAACTCGCGGATGAGTACGGCATCTCGGCAGAGCGTATTCGCCAGCTCGAGGCCAATGCCATCAAGAAGCTGCGCAACGCGATGGCCGTTTAGCCAGGAACCGCAACGAGCAAAACGAAAAGGCCGCTTAACGCGGCCTTTTTCGTGCCCTGATCTGCTATGTTGACCGTCCGTACGGATACAGGATAGTAACGGTTTGAGCCAACTCTTCCAGGAACTGAAGCGTCGCAATGTGTTTCGCGTCGCCATCGCCTATCTTGCGGTTGCATGGCTGGTTCTTCAGGTCTCCGATATCGTTCTCGACAATATCGCTGCGCCGGGATGGCTGATGAAGGCGCTTATGTTCTTCCTCGCCATCGGCTTTCCAATTGCCATATTGTTTGCCTGGGCCTACGAAATGACCCCGGACGGCATCAAGCGCGAGAAAGATGTCGATCGTTCCGCCTCGATTACTCAGGACACCGGACAAAAACTCAATCTTACGATTATTGCCGTGCTGGTCACGGCCGTTGGCTTCCTGCTCGTAGACAAATTCATACTCCAGGCGACGACACCGGAAGTTGACGTCACGGACAAGTCGGTCGCCGTGTTGCCTTTTGTCGCAATGAGTCGCGGCGAGGACGATGAGTATTTCGCCGATGGACTCACCGAGGAGATTCTGAATTCACTGACGCGCGTGCCAGAGCTGCTGGTCACCGCGAGAACATCCGCCTTTCATTTCAAGGGACAGGACATTCCCGTTCCGGAGATTGCAAACTCATTGGGGGTCGCTCATGTTGTGGAGGGCTCTGTCCGGCGCGATGGTGACCGGCTTCGAGTCACAGCACAGTTGATTCGTGCCATTGACGGTTTTCATCTCTGGTCCAGAAATTACGATCGCGAGATGGCCGATACCTTTGGCGTGCAGACCGAAATTGCCGAGGAGATATCGTCGGCACTGGGCGTAGTCCTGGACGACACACAGCTTGCACTCATGCGAGACGCCGGCGTGCGTGAGCCCGAGGCATTCATCGCACTGCAGAAAGGATTTGAAGCTTTCGACGCCGCCCATGGAACGGCGGAACAGATTGTTCTGCTGCGGGAAGCAAATGCCTGGTTTGAAAAGGCACTGGAGATCCAGCCTGGAATCTCCGACGCGTATATGCTGCATGCCGATCATTACACCCATGTCCTGTTGTCGTCGGTCGATAACCCGGAAATCTCGGTGGCAGAACAGAGTGCCGCGTACGAGAAGCTGGTGGAAGACCTCGACAACGCCAGGCGAACGGCCGGTAGTAATTCACGGCGCCTCTCGGCGGCGATGGACCTCGCCATCATATCGGGTAACTGGCGAAATACGCCGGAGATGTTCGCACAATTGGTCGAGGGTAGCGGCTGCGGCGCGACCTCCGGATGGGCCGACGTAATTGGTGCGCCCTATGGCGGAGCACAAGGCCTGGGCCTTATCGCGCAGCGCTTGGTTGACTGCGACCCGCTTGGGTTCAGCAGCTGGCGGTGGCTCTCATTGTCCCAGATATGGAACGGCGAATCTGATGCGGCCGTGGAATCCTCTCTGCGCGGTATCGAGGCCACGTCACACGTTCGGATCGCGCAGCAACTGTTCTTTGCCTACCTCGCCGCGGGTCGTATTGACGACGCTGAGCAGGTCATTGCGACATACATACGGACCGAACGAGTTGAGCTGGGTCTTCGACGCGCCATCGCCGCGGTCAGAGGTGACGCGGCGCTCGCGAAGGAGCTGCTTACTCGCATCATCGATTCTCAGACCCAGACGACGACCGGCATAATCACTGCCCTGGCGACGATGGGCGATCACGACGCAGCCAACCGGCGAGCAGCGGAGGTCGATGCCCACCCATTTGGCCACCTTCGTCTTATGTTGGTTCCGGGCACGTGTTTTTGCGGCGCACCCTGGGACCTCGAGCATACGCCGAACTTTGCAAAGCTTCTGGAAGATGCCGAACTGACCTGGCCGCCAGCATCACCGATCGACTGGCCACTGAAAGACTGGTGATCGCTCAGGCGTAATCTCGCCTGCGGTAGCGAACCGAGCCACCATCTTCCACGCCCTGCGGATCGTGATGCGTCCAGTGCACCAGCCCGCCGAGATCGTTCCACTCATACATCCCTCGCACGATAACCCGGTCACCCAAACCGAGCGGAATGCGTTTTGCGAGATCAATATTATGCGCGATCAGCAGCGTCTGGTGATTGCCGATGTCGATGACAAAACGCTGGTGGCGCGAGTCGTCTTTGTCATCCGACAACAGGCGCTTAACGAAGCCGGTAACTTCGATCCACTCGCCTTCATCTCGCTTGGTAAATGTTCTACTCATAAAAAAAGCACGGTGGGCCGTCCCTGACCACCGTGCTTCCCTGTTCCTGGTTGCGAGCTACCCCTGGGTAACCGGCACCATCGTGATTTCCACGCGGCGGTTCGCCTGGCGGCCCGCTTCTGAACTGTTGTCAGCTATCGGGCGCGACTCACCCATGCCCACCGTGATCAGACGTTGCGAGATGACACCTCTGCCCTGCAGGTAGGCGGCGACCGATCCGGCGCGACGCTCAGAGAGGCTCTGGTTGTACGCGTCAGTCCCCGTGCTATCCGTATAGCCTGCAACCTCAACAACGGTCTTGTCGAACTCGCCGAGCACCTTGCCAACCGAGTTCAATACATCAAAGAAGGCCGGACTGAGGTCAGAGCTATTGGTCGCGAACGTAATGTTTCCGGGCATGTTCAGCGTGATGTTGTCGCCGTCACGATAAACGCTGACGCCAGTGCCTTCGAGTTCTGCACGGAGCTCGGCTTCCTGTTTGTCCTGGTAATTGCCAACGGCACCACCGGCAAGCGCCCCGACTCCGGCGCCAATCAAGGCATGCTGACGGCGCTCTACCGCATCATCGCCGGAAATCAGGCCGACAACGGCGCCAATGCCCGCGCCGATGAGGGCACCCTTGGTCGCCTGGCTCATCTGCTCTTCGCGCGTGTATGGGTCAAGTGTCGTGCAACCGCTGACAAAGACCGTCATGACGGTCATTGCGAGAATCATTTTTCCAGATCGTTTGTTCATGATCTTTCCTTTGGCTTACATGGACTTTGCGAATTGTAGGCTGCATTGTAGTGCCCGCCTACCTGAACGCATGCTTAATTGACCTTCTTATGTCGAGAGAATTCATAGAAACCGCATAAACTGTGACGTATGACCGAAATTGACAACTGGCTGGAGCGCTACGAGCAGGGCCACCAGCGCCTCACGAACCCGATCGTTTACTGGGCGGCCGTCCCAATGATCGTGCTCGGCACGATAGGCCTGCTCTGGTACCTGCCAATCCCCGGGGAATTCTATGATATCTCCCCGCTACTTAATTGGGGCAGCGCTTTCCTGATGGCCACCGCCATCTACTATTTCATCATCTCGCTGTCCCTCGCGATCGGCATGCTGCCGTTCTTACTCGGCGTCGCCGCCCTGCAGCTATGGCTGGCACAGTCCCCCTATTCACAGCTGGGTGTTTCGGTCGGACTTTTGACGGCGGGCACGGTGGGACTGTGGCTGGGTCGTCGTGGCCCGGGCAGCTTGCGCGGGGTATGGCAGGACTTCCAGCTCATGATGATCGGCCCGGCCTGGCTCCTGTCGGTTATGTACAAGCACTTCCGCATACCGTTTTAGAGCTAGTGCCGCGGGCGCGAAACTCGTCTAGAATCTACGCCCCAAACTCCAAAATCCCAGGAAGACAACCGTGGGCGCAAAAGCACTCGATCCACTCGATCTCTACGATATCCGTTCCGAACTCAGCGAAGACGAAGTCATGGTCAAAGACACCGTCGGGCGCTTCGTCGATGACCGTGTCATTCCGCTCATGCGTGAGGCATTTGAGCAACACACATTTCCGATGGAACTTGTCGGCGAAGTCGCCGCACTCGGTCTCTTCGGCAGCTCCATCGAGGGCTACGATTGCGCCGGCCTTAATGGCGTCAGCTACGGCCTGATCTGCCAGGAGCTCGAACGCGGCGACAGTGGCCTGCGCAGCTTCGTGTCTGTGCAATCAAGCCTCGTCATGTTTCCGATTTACGCCTATGGCTCCGACGAGCAAAAAGAACGCTGGCTGCCCGCCATGGCGCGCGGCGAAGCAATCGGCTGCTTCGGACTGACCGAACCACATGGTGGCTCCGATCCGGGCAACATGAAGACGCATGCAAAGCGCGACGGTGACGACTGGATCCTCAATGGTTCCAAGATGTGGATCACCAATGCGACGATTGCGGATGCTGCCGTTGTCTGGGCGAAGACAGACGAAGGCGTCAAGGGCTTTATCGTTGAGAAGGACATGCCCGGCTATGTGACGCAGGAAATCGAAAACAAGTTCTCCCTGCGCGCATCGGTCACCGGTGCTCAGTTCTTTGACAACGTGCGCGTGCCCAAGGAAAGCGTCCTGCCTGGCGTTGCGACTCTCAAGGGCCCACTGAGCTGCCTGACCCAGGCACGTTATGGCATTGCCTGGGGCGTCATTGGCGCCGCACAAGCGTGCCTCAGCGAGGCGCTGAACTACTCGCAGGATCGCGTGTTGTTCGGCAAGCCCGTTGCCCACACGCAGTCTATGCAGATTCGCCTGGCCGACATGGCGCGGCGCATCACGACTGCGCAGCTGCTGGCACTGCGTCTGGGACGCCTCAAGGACAAGGGCGAGTTAACACCGTCACAGGTATCGCTCGCGAAATGGAACAACTGCCGGGCCGCGCTCGATATCGCCCGCGATGCGCGTGACATTCTCGGCGGCGCGGGCATCAGTGCGGAGTACGTGCCAATTCGTCACATGCTGAACCTCGAAAGCGTGATTACGTACGAAGGCACCGAAACGGTTCACCAGCTCGTCATCGGTAAGGAATTGACAGGCGTCAACGCATTCGAATGACGCCAACCAATAGGGACATGTGGCGCATTGCCGCGCCCATGATCCTGTCGAATATTTCAGTGCCGTTGCTCGGCATGGTCGATACCGGTGTCACCGGGCATCTTGAAAGTTCTGCGTACCTCGGCGCCGTCGCCATCGGCGGCACGATATTTACGTTCCTGTACATGGGCATGAATTTCCTGCGCATGGGAACGACCGGCATTGCGGCGCAGAGCTACGGTGCAGGAGACAACGACGGATTGCGGGTGTCGCTGGGGCAGGCACTCATTGTCAGCCTGGCGATTGCTCTCGCCATCCTTATCCTGCAGCTCCCGGTTGGCCGGTTCGCTATCGCGCTGCTCGGTGGCGATGCGGAGACGCAGCTGCATGCTAAAACGTATTTTTCGATACGTGTATGGAGCGCCCCTGGCACCCTTGCCAACTATGCTCTGATCGGCTGGTTCCTCGGCCTGCAGAACGCTCGTGTACCGCTATTGATCTTCCTCACGATCAATATCACCAACATCCTGCTCGATCTGCTGTTCGTGATTGTGTTCGGCATGAAAGTCGACGGTGTGGCTCTGGCTTCCGTCATTGCAGAATACACCGGTCTGCTGGTCGGCGGTGCATTTGCGATCGCCGCGCTGCGCAGCCATGAAGGCCACTGGCCGCTCGCGCGGCTGACCAACCTGTCGGCCTACAAAGCGTTCTTCTCTGTGAATGCGAGCCTGTTTGTGCGCTCAATGGCATTAATGTTCACGTTCGCTTTTATCACCGCACAGGGCGCGCGACTCGGTCCGGCGATTCTCGCAGCGAATGCCTTATTGCTGAATTTCCAGAACCTGACGTCACTGGGCCTTGATGGACTCGCACATGCCGCGGAGGCCATGGTTGGCAAAGCGGTGGGACAGAAGGACAGGAACGCACTGCAGCACACGGTGCGGCTGACACTGAAGTGGTCGCTGATCTTTGCCGCCGGCTTCACCGTCAGCTACCTGCTCGCCGGACCGCTCATCGTTCGCATTCTTACCGACCTGCCAGACGTTCGTGAGACGGCAATGGTTTACCTTCCGTGGCTCATCGTGTCACCCGTCATCTCGGTTTGGTGTTTTCTCTATGACGGTGTGTACGTTGGAATGACCCGTGCGCGGGAGATGCGCAACATCATGGTGTTCTCGACGTTCGCCGTGTTCCTGCCGGCATGGTATCTCACGCAGTCATTCGGCAATCACGGGCTATGGTTTGCGCTCATGCTCTTTTTTGCCAGCCGCGGTATCGGTATGCATGTTGTGTACAAAAAATTCTAGGCCGCCTTCTCGAACAGCCTGCGCGCATTCGCTTTTGCCCAGAAGTAGCCCAGGGTTCCCGAAAGAATATTGGCCACGGCGTAGGCGCCGAAGATGCCCGCAATACCGAACAGCTCTTTGCCGATGAAAGCCAGAGGAATATAGAGCAACAGGATTCGGGTAACACTGATCGCCACACCGGGCATCGGATTGCCAAGGCCGTTGAACGCCGCATTAACAACCATGACCAGGCCGTAGGCACCGTAGCTGATCGGCGCGACCCACATAAACAGCCGGGTCACATTCGTGACGGCCGGGTTGTCGCTGAATAGGCCCGGAACGACGCCCGACAACAGCGCCAGAACCACCGCTATCATCAGGCCGCTCGTTAGGCAGAAGCTCGCACACAGTCGCAGCGAATGCTGGATTCTGTCTCCCTTGCCCGCCGACAGATTCTGGCCAACAAACGGACCGATAACCGACGACATGGCGTAATAGATAACGAGCACCATCGACTCAACCCGGCTCGCAACACCGAAGCCGGCAACAGCTTCCGGCCCATAGCGCGCGATCATCGCTGTGATCAACGCCATGCCGACAGGAACGATGGCGTTTGTCCCGGCCGCCGGCAGACCAACATGAAGAATGTCGCGCCATGACCGACGAATCTCACCAGGCTCCGCACCCTTGAAGCTGATCATGTCCAGGCGGTAGGCCAGGAAATAGATCGTGCCCGCAAACATTGCGCCTCTGGCGAGCAGCGCCGCGATCGCTGCACCATTGAGACCCAGCGCCGGGACAGGCCCGAGACCGAAAATGAATATCGGATCAAGACAGACGTTCAGTACCGCACCCGCAACCATAAGCTTGCTTGGCAAGACCGTGTCGCCGGTCGCTCGCATGCTACTTGTGCCGACCATGCCGATGACGAGAAAAGGTACCCCAAAGTAAAGAATCGTCATGAACGTACGAATCATCGGAATCATGTCATCCGGCGCACCGAGCAGGCGGAACAACGGATCAATCGTTAGAATACCAATGAAGGATAGCGACGCCGTTACCAGGAACGACAACAACAGGCTATCAGTCGCAAGCCGCCTGGCTCGCTTGTGGTCTCCTGAACCGATCGCGCGCGCGACGACAGATGAGGTGCCGGCACCGAGACCGATCGCCACACTGGTGACAATCATCAGGATGGGAAAACCAAAGCTATAGGCCGCCAGCGCCCGGTCGCCGACCATACCGAGAAAGTAGGTATCGATGAACGACTGCGCCATCAACATCGTGATGCCCAGAAGCACGGGCAAGGTCATGTTGACGAGTTGGCGGCCTACGGGGCCCTGCGTCAGCCTGGCGGGTTGGGCGTTCATTCGAGCTCGTTGCGTTAAGATCAGAAGGGACGAATACAGGTAATGGCTATGAAACTCAAGTGGAAGCGCCTCACCCGAAAAGTTATCTATGAGAACGACTGGATGACAGTTCTCGAGGACGACGTAATCAACCCCGGCGGCGGTCGTAACCAATACGGCCACGTGCACTTCAGGAATCGCGCCGTCGCCATCATACCGCTTGATGACGACGGCAATACGTGGCTGGTCGGACAGGAGCGTTACACGCTGGGCGAATATTCCTGGGAGCTACCGATGGGCGGTGCACCACTCGACGAGAGGCCGCTCGCGGCCGCACGCCGTGAACTTAAAGAAGAAACCGGTTTGAGTGCCGGTCAATGGTCGGAACTCATGCAACTTCATACGAGCAACTCGATAACCGATGAAGTCGGTCATGTATTTGTGGCTACTAACCTGACAGAAGGCGAAACGCAGTTTGAGGAAACAGAGGACCTCGCGATTCGCAAACTCCCTTTGCAGGAGGCAGTGCAAATGGTGATCGATGGCGCCATTACCGATGCGATTAGCGCTGCTGCCTTGCTTCGACTGTATGCGACTAGAACATCATCCTGGCCGTAACCACGTAGCGAAGCGGCCCACCGGCCTCAAGCGCATCGAAGGGATAGCAGGTCACCAGCGTCAGCATCGCTGCATCCGTATCGAGAACGAGACTGCCCTTGCGGGAGTCGACTATATCGACACCTACGATCCTGTAAATATGACGCTGGCCACGCGTGGTTTCCATGCCGAGCAGCTCACCGAGCTCGAGTTTTTTAAGGAACTGAAAATGCGTGTCGCGATGACCGGCGATAATCGCGTTACCTGTCTGGCCCGGCATTGCGCTCGCGCTCAGGTGGCCTGGCCCGAATGCCAACGTTCGCCCTGAACCACCGGCAAGGACAATCAGGTCGACGTCACGCTGCTTCGCCGTCAATCGGGCTACCGGCCAGGTATCAGCCCATGGCCAGGGCGTGGCGCGCTCCTCCCCGGTGCCTGCGCGAACCCAGGCACGTTGCATCAGTTCCTGCGCAAGCCATGCCTTGGCAGGAATGTACGCGCCCTGGCCGAACTGCCAGAAGCCCAGGCACAAGAGAGCAGACACCACCCAGACCCCAGGCTTACGAACGCCGGCCATGGTACCGCCGCCTGCCGGTTCGAAGCATGACTACAAACAGGAATGCAGCCAGCAGCCACGCGGCGCCCATGATACGCATCGCCGGTGCGCTCGTGGCCGTCGCTGGGAACCCGAAGATTGCGTTCGTACTTTGTCCGTACGGCATCAGGTTGGGTACCTGCTCGCTGGACAACGGATCACCGGATGGGCGCGCCGGGGTCTTGTCCACCGCGATCAGGCTCGTGTACTTGCTGACCAGATGATGAGTCAACGCCGTCTCGAGAATGCCAGCGCGCAGCGCTTCGGCATTGCCACCCCGACGTTCCTGGCCCATCAGCTCGCCAATGCGCGCACGCGCCCACAGCGCGGCAATTCCCTTGCTCTGCACAGGCGTGTCGAGCGCCAGGTCCGCGGCCCAGGCGCCTGCCACCGTGTTGCCGGTAATACGCAAAACATCGCCACTACGGAACGCATTCGACCCCTGCACTTTGACCGACACCGGTTCGCCCAGGTACAGATCGGGCACCGTGGCCGGATAACTGTCCACGATCACACCGCTCGGCCAATGCATATTGATGTCCGTCACCTGCGGATGTTCCAGTTTCCGAAACAGCGCTTCCATCTTTTCACTGACTTCGTGCAGGGCGCTGACATAGGTATAGGAGCCTCGCCCGGCCTCCGCAGCCTTGCGCATGAACAGGCTGTTGGGCGCGGAGCCGATGCCTACTGTGAACAGGCGCGCGTCACCAAGGTTTTGTTCGATCATCGAGAACATCTGGTCTTCGTAGCCAACGCTGCCGTCAGTGATGAAGACGATCTGCCGTAGATGGGATTCCTGCACCGGCGTACTGAAGGCGAGCTTGAGCGCCGGACGCATTTCGGTGCCGCCGTCCGCCTGCAATTGCTGCACAAACTTAACGGCTTTCGCAACATTGTTGGCCGATGCCGGCTTGCTGAGTGGATATAGCGCGGTGGTGTAAGAGTCAAACTCGATGACGTTGAACAGGTCGCCCGGCTTGAGCGCCTTGATCGCGAGGTTCACAGCTCGTTTTGCCTGCGACATCGAGACGCCGTGCATCGAACCCGATGTATCGACGATAAATATCGTCTCGCGCGGAATGTGTACCGGGAGCACATTGTCATGGTTCGGTGGCATGACCATGAGCAACTGATATGACTTGCCATTGATCGTCTCGGCGAACGCCATCGCCCGCGGTTCAGCGGAGGGCACGGGCTGCCATACGAGTTCGAAATCGTGGTCCATGACAGTCTTCTGATCAGACAGGGCGACCGTGTAATGCCCGTCCTTCTCCGAAACGCTAACCGGGTGGTAACGACTGGCGATAATCTCGAGAGGCATGCCGGCATTTACGTCCGCAGTCAGTGAGATCTTGTGGTTCTGTGAACGGCTAACCTGCGGTGGCGTAATCAGCGATGCATCGGGGACCTGATCGGTGTCTGCCGACCACCCGTTTCCCTGTTTGTCGGGCAGCGCCTTTCCCGGAACATAGCGAGGCGTCAGGGTCATTGGGAAGCGGATGCTGAAGCGGCCATCTTCATAGCGAAGGTCTTCCAGGTACTCGATTTCGACAACCACCCGTTCGCCGGGTGCGACGTTTGCCACTGACGTTGTAAACAGATTGGCACGCTGCTGCTGCACGAGGCTGGCTTTCTTGCCGCTCTGTTTGGCTTGCTCGTACTCCTTCTTTGCCTGCTCCTTCTCACGAATCTCTCCCTCGATGAAGCGATCACCTATATGCAGGCGCATGCGGTCGACGGCCGCCTTGTCAGGCAACGGAAAAACATAGATGCCTTCAACCCAGTCGCCACCCTCGTTGCGGAACTCCTGTCGAACCCTTACACGTGCCACAAGACCGCTAATCTCCATGCGGACGTCCGTGTTCAGCGTGGTCGCGGTCGTGTACCCCTGACCCATACGCCACAAAAGACTGCCGGTCTGTGCAGCATCGGGTAGGGTTTCATTGGCGGACGCTGGCTCCGGAAGCGCCTGCAGTACGAGCAGTAGCGCGAGAATCCACAGCCAGGATCGAAGATCGGATTTGATGGTTTGCATTACGGCCTCCCTTTGGCGTGATAATCATTTAAAAGGGGCAATGGGCCGGACCCAGGCCTGTGTCATGGCAATGCACGGGCGGAATGTGGCAAATTGTGACGGTTCACTAAGGGGTTCCAGATGGCCAAACGAATAGCAATCGTCGAAGACGAGGCAGCAATCCGGGAAAATTACGCGGCAGCATTCAGCCGCGAGGGATACGTTGTGGATGGATACGAGGCGCGACGGCCGGCGCTCGATGCATTCGAGAGTCGCCTGCCCGATCTCGTGGTTATCGACATCAACCTCAAGGACGATGTCGAAGGTGGCTTCGAATTATGCCGCGAACTGCGAGCGCGCGCCGCCGACTTGCCGATCATCTTCCTGACCGCCAGGGACAGCGAATTCGATGCCGTGTCGGGCCTGCGCCTGGGTGCCGATGACTACCTTACGAAGGACATCAGTCTGCCGCACCTGATGGCGCGCGTTGCTGCGCTATTCCGCCGACTCGACGCGATGCAAAGGCCCCAGGGCACCGAAAGTCGCATTACGCGCGGTGACCTGAGTATCGATACCGAGCGCATGACTATTCACTGGCAGGATCGGCCCGTGGGGCTGACATTGACCGAATTCTGGTTGATCCATGCTCTCGCGCGTTACCCCGGGCACGTGAAAAATCGGCAGCAGCTTATGGATGCCGCCCAGGCCGTGCTCGATGACAACACCATCACGTCGCACGTCAAACGTATACGCCGCAAGTTCCACGCCATCGATGAGAGTTTCGATTCAATCGAGACTGTCTATGGCATGGGCTATCGCTGGATCAGCAATTAGTGAATCTCCGGCGCCAGCTGCTACTCGTCAGCTTGCTGACCCTGATGTTGCCCTGGGCTGGCTGTGAATTTATCCGCGAAACTGAGATCGCGCTGCGGGACGGTCAACGGCAGATGCTTGCAGACACAGCGAGGGCTGTGGCCGGCTCGATGATTCAGCATAGCGAGGAGTTTCCCGTCCATGATGCATCGTTCGGCGTAGGCGACCAGCTTTACGTGCACCGCCTCGAAGCACGACCGAATATCGATGGGTATTTCGACGACTGGACGCTGCCGTCCGCTGCATTGCGTTCCATGCGAGGCACGGATGGACCCATTCGTTTTGCTGTCGCATCCTTCGCGCAGGCAACCTATATCTACATCGAGGTGCCGGACCGCAACGTGATCTATGCGACGCCGCAGTCATTGCTCGTCGACGGCGCGTCACGCTTTGCGGATCGGGTAACGCTGGCCAGCAGCAGCCCTCCGTACCTGAAAGAGGCCATTTCATTCGTCGCCGAAGCGCCCGGTAAAATCATCAGTTACAAGCAATCGGCCTACGGGTTTGAGCCCGAGCCAACCATCTCTGCATTCTGGCAGGACGTTCCCGGCGGCTACCGAGTGGAGGCGCGCATTCCATCCGGGCTGCTGGGCACACACCTTGGCCTGAGCGTGCAGAATACAGGCGACATGCTGGAAGCTGGCACGCGCAGCAGTTCATTCACCGGTCGAGCGCCGGGGCCGGCGATGAGCAAGATCCGGGAGCTCGACCGTATCGCCAGCCTGTACATACAGTCGGACACGCGGTTGATCGTCACTGATAGCCAAGGCTGGCGAATCGGCGCGGCGGATGCGCTGGCGGCGAGCCGTGGCGATGAAGCGGGTACGGGCCTTGCGAGGCGAATTTACGATCTGCTCCTCGAGCGTGGCAAGGAAGCGGCGTTCGCGGAACCGGACCCCTCAGGGCGTGAGCAGCAACCTTATGTCAGCGCCGCACTGGAGGGGCGCGAGACCGGAGCGTGGTTCAGAAGCACCGATACGGGAACCGCTATCGTCGCCGTCGCCGCACCCGTCACTATCGGTGACAAGGTCATCGGCGCTGTCGTACTGCAACACGGTACGGACGCAATTCTCAGTTTGAGAAACGAGGGCTTGTCGCGACTCATCAACGTTACGCTGATCACAACACTCGTGGTCGCCGGCGCGCTACTCGGCTATGCGACCTGGCTGTCGCGGCGTATTCGGGCACTATCGATTGCGGCTGAAGATGCGTTGGAGACCGAGGACCTGGCCTCGGCACTGCCCAGCTCCCTGGCGGACGATGAGATTGGCGATTTGTCACGCAGCTTCTCATGGGTATTGCAGCAGCTGGGCGAGTACAACGAGTACCTGAGATCTCTCGCGTCCAAACTATCCCACGAACTACGAACGCCACTCGCGATAGTGACCTCATCGCTGGAAAACCTCGAGCACGAGGAACTCAACGAGGCGTCGCTCGGCTACACGGCGAGAGCGCGTGAAGGTGCCGATCGCCTGCGGCGCATTCTTAGCGCAATGAGCGAGGCGAGCCGGGTTGAGGAGCTGATGAGGCATGCCGAACCCGAGCCGTTCGACTTACAGGCTGTTCTGGATTCGACGACCAGGGCCTATCGCGACGTCTACAAGAATCGCACATTTGAGTTCACGAGCAGCGTCGCTGCAGCGCAGACAACCGGGTCACCGGAGCTGCTAATCCAGATGCTCGACAAGCTTGTCGACAATGCCGTCGACTTCAGCAAGGACGGCGATACGATCACGCTGGCTCTGCAGGAGGACGACAGCGATCTCCTCATTGCCGTGACCAATCCCGGACCTGCCCTTCCGGAACGCATGCGTTTACAGCTGTTCGACTCGATGGTTTCGATGCGCAGCGGCAATGACTCGCGCCATCTCGGCCTCGGCCTTTACGTCGCCCGCCTGATCGCCGAGGGACATGGCGGCCATATCAGCGCGGACAACGTCGAGGGCGGCGTGTGCTTTACCGTTGCGATTCCGCGTCCACGATAGTCGCCGCACCTTGGCAAGGCTGTTTTCCCAGAATTAGCGTCCCGACTGGTGGTAACTGCATATTCTTGTCTCGTATCAGATCCGAGTTTCCGCGAATCTCGACAATAAGAATAATCAGAGTAGCCACTGCAGCGATGCTTTAGACGATTTCCGCCAAGTGCGCATAATTTTGTATACGTTCGCTGTTCATAAGAACTCCCTGGTTAATAGAGGGGCAGCGCATGACGGACTGCGGGAGTGCTCCCTCGATAATCCTACCGTCTGGAAGTTGCCTGGCCGCTCAAACTTTGAGAAAGCGGGCAATGCCTTTCGCTGCTTCGCGGCCTTCGTGCACAGCGGTTACGACCAGGTCGGAGCCGCGCACCATGTCGCCACCGGCGAACACTTTCGGGTTGCTCGTCTGGTAAGGAACGACTCCCATGGATTTGACCAGGACGCGGCCGCTGTCAAGCGTGTCGATGGAGTGGTCCTTGAACCAGGCCGGCGGGTCCGGCCGGAAGCCGAATGCGATGACCACAGCATCTGCCGGCAGGATGGTCTCGGTGCCGGGGACCGGTTCGGGGCGACGGCGACCGTCTGAACCCGGCGCGCCGAGTTTCGTTTCAATAACCCGGACACCCGTGACCTTGTCGTCGCCGACAATTTCCAGCGGCTGGCGATTGAAAAGAAAAGTGACGCCTTCTTCTTTGCTGTTGGCAACCTCGCGTCGGGAGCCCGGCATATTCTCTTCGTCACGGCGGTACGCACAGGTAACGCTTGCGGCCCCCTGGCGAATCGCGGTGCGATTGCAGTCCATGCCTGTATCACCGCCGCCAAGAACGACGACGTTCCTGCCCTCAAGATCGATGTACGGCGCCTCCGCTTCATCGTGTCCGAGTTCACGGTATACGTTGCCTACCAGGTAGGGCAATGCATCGTATACGCCCGGTAGACCCTCACCAGTGAAGCCACCGGTAACGTACTCGTAAGT
>JAIBDF010000103.1 GCA_024679535.1 Chromatiales bacterium | reverse complement strand
TAGCGCGAACTGGTTCACAGCAAAAACCACGATTGGTTAACAGTTTTGACATAATTGCACTGTCTTTGCTGGTCAGGCGCATCAGGCGGTGCCACAACAGGGCTTCGTATTTGGAGAGCTCTTATGGCAGCCATCGCAAAAAACAAAGTGAGCTACCGCCTGTTGAATCGTCTGAGCAACCTGGTTATTTGCAGTAGCTGTCTGCGTGCAGGTGTGGTCACGCCGGTACCGCAGGTTATCTCCGGCCGCCATTCACTAACGAATGAATGCGCGGATTGTCGTGCGAAGCATCCGGAACGCCAGGGCCATCGCCGCAATCTTGCGAAATTGCTGACCCTGCGCCGCTAGCACTCGCCAGCGGGTGGTGCATCGACCGCAGGTCGGTGCGACAATGCGCGCCCATGGCCAAACTCTATTTCTATTACTCGTCCATGAATGCGGGCAAGTCCACCAACTTGCTGCAGTCCAGTTATAATTACAAAGAGCGCGGCATGAGTACGATCGTGCTCGCGCCCGCGTTCGATGATCGCTTCGGCAAGGGGAAGGTCACTTCGCGTATCGGCATCGAGACGGATGCCACGACGTTCACGCGGGATATGAACCTGCTGGACGTCGTCACTGCTGCCCAAGAGGAAGCAGCGGTGCACTGTGTGCTGATTGATGAGGCCCAGTTCCTGACACGCGACCAGGTGTTTCAGCTTAGCGAACTTACCGACAAGCTGAACATCCCGGTTCTGGCTTACGGCTTACGTACCGACTTTCAGGGTGAGCCGTTCGAGGGCAGCAAGTACCTGCTCGCCTGGTCCGACAACCTCAAGGAATTGAAAGCCATTTGCCATTGCGGGCGCAAGGCCACCATGGTGTTGCGTATGGACGAGGACGGCAACGCGGTTACTGAGGGCTCACAGGTTGAGATTGGTGGCAACGACCGCTACGTCTCGATGTGCCGCAAGCACTTCAAGGAAGCGTTCTTCGGCTAAGTGTCTCAGGTCCGGAGCGTTGGCAGGTTTTCAGTCGCTGCCGGCAGTAACTCGGTGTTATCCCTGGCCACCAAAGAGCGCATGTCGTCGAGCGTGTTCATAATGGCCGTATCGGCCAAATCCACGCCTTCGAGTGTGCCACGCGTGGTCGCGAACGGATCACTGAACTTGATCCTGTGGTGGCCAACGGTAATGACATCGTCGTGCAACAGCACGTGATTCGATACGCGTTTGGAGTTCACAAAGGTGCCATTGGTGCTGTTAAGGTCCACGAGGAAGATTGTGCTGCCATGCCTTAACAGCAGCGCATGATGGCGACTGATGAAGCGACTGCCCACGGCAATATCGTTGTGCTCAGAACGTCCGACAAGGATGCGCGTATTCACCATGGTCAGTTCCTGGATAACGCTGCCGTTGTTCGTGACGATGAGATTCGGGGGCTCGGTGCGAATGGGCGTTACAGTCTCCGCGGCGATTTCGCTTTCGGGGTCCCAGGTGCCCACAGGCAACGCGGGGTGCTCGATCGCGTCGGCGGCCACAGGCAGACAATCTGCCTTGGCAAGCGCCAGCAAGGAGATGCGATCCAGGATGCCTGGCCAGCCACCTGAGGCCTGCCAGAGCGCGTCACATGTTACTTTCGGGAACAGGCTAGCCGGGAACTCCGCGCCAGCGGCACTGAGCTTTTCATGGATGTAGCTTCGCGCTTCTTCGCGTGCCATCGGATGCAGATGAAAATCATGCAGGATGCGTTTGGCGATAGGTTGCATGGCGGGCGCATGCATGACCGTGTTGAGTGAGCGATTGCTGACCAGTACCATTTTCAGAGCGCTACCGACGCGGACTCGCAGCTCCGCAAGTTCGCACAGCGCGCGCAGCGCACTGGGGTTCAATTCATGCGCGTTTTCGATAATCAGAAGCGGTGGTTCATTGGAGGCAGCCTGCTGCAAGGCGAAGATCCGTAACAGGCCCAGCAATTCACTGGCGGAACTCAGATCAATCTCATACCCGAACTGCCGTAACACAGAAAGCAGCAGACTCGTGGTATTGAGCCCCTTGCCGTCGACTAGAGCAATAGGGCAGTCTTGCTCGACGGAGTTAATAAAGCCCCGTACGACAATCGATTTTCCAGACAGCGTGGGGCCTTGCAGCAGAGAGATTCCCCTGGCGTGCTCGTGCGTTTCTTTAAGCACATCCAGTGCCAAACGGTGTGAGTGATAGGTTATGATCGCCAGCGGCTTCCCGTGGGTAGGGAAGGGTTGTTCGTTAAGGCCGGCCGCTCCAAGGTCCATAGGTATTAACTCGGAATCGTTTAGTTGCGGAAATATTGGTATTGTCCGGTTCCGGTCGATTTTTGATGTTGTGTTCGACCGGACCCATCAGTCTACGTTCGGCATCAGGTTTTTGTAAACTGACATTTGACGAATCCTTGTATATCAAGGATACGCATACGATTATTTGAAATAGAATGAAGTATTGGTTTTAACTAGCTGGCTAACAAGGATGTTTATCCGTGATCATCATTTCGTCGGCGATCAACGACAGAGCGTAACGCATTGACTCATAAGTTATCCGGCGACAACCTGACTTTGATCCGTGGAGAGCGCTGCCTGTTTCAGGAGCTCTCATTTGCGCTTGAGAGCGGCAGCCTGCTGATTCTCGAGGGGCGCAATGGTTGCGGCAAAACGAGTCTGATTCGCGCAATTGCGGGCATGCTGAGCCTCGAAGAGGGTACCGTCTACTGGGACGATGTCCCGGTCGAGAGGGTCCGTCAGACATTTCACGGCTCGCTCGTTTGGCTCGCGCACCGGACCGGGCTCAAGGGCGACCTGACGCTGGTTGAGAATCTCGGCTTTGAACGTTTATTGCGCGCGCATTCCAGTCAGGATCCCGAGGAAGTCTACGAGCGTCTGGGTATTTCGCGGCTGAAGAAACTCGTCCTGCGCTCGTTGTCTGCCGGCCAGCAACGACGCGTCGCGCTGGCGCGCATGCTGCTGTCCAACGTGCCGCTGTGGTTCATGGATGAACCGTTCACCAATCTGGATCGCGAGGGTCGCGTGCTGGTCATGGAACTTGTCGAGGAGCACTGCTCGAGGGGCGGTATGTGCGTTATGGCCGCACACCAGGATGTCGAGATCAACGTGCCAACGACACGGGTGAAGATCCAGTGAATCAGACGATCTCAAACGAAGGGCAGCGTGACATACCGGGCATGTTTGCCGGTTTGGCTGCGACCACCAAGCGCGACCTGCTGCTGGCGTGGAAGCGGCCTGGCGATGTACTGAACCCGCTGTTCTTTTTTGCGATGGTTTGCACGCTGTTCCCGCTGGCCGTTGGGCCAAGCGCGGAGCAACTCGAATTCAGTGGGCCGGGTGTACTCTGGGTCGCCGCCTTGCTTGCGACCCTGTTGTCGCTGAACGCATTGTTCATCAGCGATTTCGAGGACGGTAGTCTCGACCAGTTTCTTGTAAGCCCCCAGCCGCTGCCGATGCTGGTTCTGGGCAAGACTCTGGCGCACTGGCTCACCAGCGGTCTGCCGCTGGTCTTTGTATCACCGATTCTTGCGATAACGTATCGCATGCCGCTATCGGTCGTCGGTGTCATGATGCTAACGCTCGCCCTCGGCACGATCAGCCTGAGCCTGCTTGGCTCGATCGGCGCTGCCCTGACTGTCGGGTTGCACCGCGGGACTGCGCTGCTCAGCCTCCTGATCCTGCCGCTCGCCATGCCGATTATGATCCTCGGCGCAAATGCGGTCTCCCTGGCCGCCACAAATGACATATATTCAACTGGCATATGGGCCCTGGGTGCCTATGCCATTGCCTCACTCAGCCTTGCGCCTTATGCAACGGCTGCCGCACTTCGAATCAGTAACGAGTAGAATCGCAGCCTATGTGGAAATGGTTTCATCAGCTGGCCTCGCCGCCGCACTTTTATCGTATCTCCCTCATCCTGGCGCCCTGGTTGGGCATTTCAGGACTCATCCTGGTCGCTTATGGCACCTGGCAGGGCCTGTTCGTGGTCCCGATGGACTACCAGCAGGGTGATGCGTTCCGGATAATTTACGTCCATGTACCGTCTGCCTACCTGTCGATGATGGCCTACATGATAATGGCTACGTCAGGCGCTATTGGCCTGATCTGGCGTATTAAGCTGTCCCATGCCGTTGCGGCGGCAGCAGCGCCGATCGGAGCGGGCTTTACGTTCCTCGCGCTCTGCACCGGTTCCATCTGGGGCCGGCCAATGTGGGGCACATGGTGGGAGTGGGGTGACCCGCGCATGATGTCCGAGCTCATCCTGCTGTTCCTGTACTTCGGGTACATGGCACTCCGGAGTTCCATTGATGACACGACGAAAGCCGACAAGGCGAGCGCGGTACTGGCGCTGGTGGGCATCGTCAACGTCGTCATTGTGCACTTTTCGGTAGAATGGTGGAGCTCACTGCATCAGGGGCAGACGGTATTCAAAAAAGGTACGATGGATGCCGACATGAGAATTCCGCTGTTCATCATGTTGATCGGCTTTACGCTGCTCTTTGGATCCATGCTGTTGCGTCGGATACGTACAGAGGTTCTGTATCGTGAGCGCCGCACGCGCTGGGTGCGCGAGATGATTCTGTCACCCGGAGGAGGCGCGTAATGGACGCTTTATCGATGGGTGGTTACGGCGCTTACGTATGGAGTTGTTACGGACTGACATTTGTAATTGTCGTGTTCTTGAATTGGCGTGGACGCCTCAGGCAAAAACGAATTTACAGGGAAATTGAAGTGCGCCTCAAGGCGCTAGAGGATCGAGAATGAAACCAAGACAGCAACGGATGTTGGCCGTAGGATTGGCCGCGCTTGGCATTGCTATTGCTGCTGGACTGACGCTGCGCGCCTTCCAGGA
Source organism: Chromatiales bacterium (assembly GCA_024679535.1). Taxonomy (GTDB): domain Bacteria; phylum Pseudomonadota; class Gammaproteobacteria; order Steroidobacterales; family Woeseiaceae; genus UBA1847. Next base: position 5,835 of record JAIBDF010000103.1, on the reverse strand, counting down.
CAATATGATGTTTTTTGTAGAAGTATCCGACGTAGCCGCCGGGAAGTACCCAAAGGAACGTAACTTCCGGATTGGCGGGCTCGTCGTGGGTGGATCAGTGCAACGAGATGAAGGGTCTATCGATATTCGCTTCGAGGTTACCGACACAGCATGTACGGTGCCGGTGACCTACTCAGGCGTACTGCCGGACCTGTTTCGTGAGGGGCAGGGCGTCGTGGCACATGGCCGCATGGGCGAGGACAAGGTCTTTGCCGCAGACAAGATTATGGCCAAGCATGACGAGGACTACATGGCGCCGGAGGTAGCCGACTCCCTGTCCAAGCACCAACAGGACATCCAACAAGCCGTCGCCAAGGGTGCGGTGGAGTGCGGAACCAGTGATTCCTGAAATTGGGCAATTTGCCCTGATACTCGCGTTGGCGCTGGCGGTCTGCCAGACGATCATTCCACTGGTGGGTGCACATCGCGGCGATGCCGCCATGATGGCGGTAGGGCGTACCGCGGCGACCGGACATTTTCTGTTCGTGGCCGTATCCTTTGCGTGCCTGACTTACGCATTTCTGGTCAGCGATTTTTCGGTTCTGTACGTCGCGAATCACTCGCAGCTGGCCCTGCCCACACTCTACAAGGTGTCGGCCGTCTGGGGCGCTCACGAAGGCTCGCTGTTGCTGTGGATCCTGATCCTGGCGGCATGGACCCTGGCTGTCGCAAGATTCAGCTCCGGGCTGCCCGTGGCATTCGCAGCACGCGTCATTGGCGTGCTCGGATTTCTGTCCATCGGGTTTCTGCTGTTTGCACTGCTGACGTCGAATCCGTTTGATCGCCTGGTCCCCGCACCGGCAGATGGTGGCGACCTGAATCCGCTGCTGCAGGATCCGGGCCTCGCGATTCATCCGCCGCTGTTGTACGTCGGCTACGTCGGCTTTTCGGTTGCCTTTGCATTTGCGATTGCCGCCATGATCAGCGGTGACCTCGACCAGAAATGGGCGAGGTGGACCCGTCCGTGGACAACCGTTGCGTGGATGTTCCTGACGCTCGGTATCGCACTGGGTAGTTGGTGGGCATACTACGAACTGGGCTGGGGCGGCTGGTGGTTCTGGGACGCAGTCGAAAATGCATCCTTCATGCCGTGGCTAATCGGCACTGCGCTGATTCACTCACTCGCGGTTACTGAGAAACGTGGCCTGTTCAAAAGCTGGACGCTGCTGCTGGCGATCACCGCGTTCTCGCTGAGCCTGCTGGGTACGTTCCTGGTGCGTTCGGGGATCATCGTGTCCGTGCACGCGTTTGCAACGGATCCAACTCGCGGTTTCTTCATTCTTTCCTTCCTCGCTATCGTCGTGATCGGCGCCCTCGTGTTGTACGCCTGGCGCGCACCAGCGCTCGATTCGGATGTGGGTTTCAGTCCGTTGTCTCGCGAAACGTTCTTGTTGCTGAACAATGTGCTTCTGGTAGTGGCGACGGCGCTGGTACTGATAGGCACTCTGGCGCCGCTGGTTGTTGAGATGATGTCGGGCGGCAAGATCTCAATCGGCCCGCCCTGGTTCAACGTCGCGTTCCTCGTTCCGATGCTGCCGCTGGTCATCTTGCTGGGCATGGGTATGCACACGGCATGGCGCACCCAGAACGCAGATGCATGGTGGCGCGTGCTGCGCATTCCCGCAATCGCCGCCATCGTGCTTGGCGTTATTATCCCGCTGTTGTTCTACGGCCGGGTTAGCTTAATGCTGGTCGTTGGCTGTGGAGCTGCAGCCTGGATCGTCATTTCCGCGTTGATCCAGCCGGTACGTTCGCTGCTTCGTCAGAAAGGGACTGCAGGCATTACGCGGTCGGCACTTGGTATGTCAGTGGCGCATCTGGGGATGGGCCTGTTCGTGATCGGTGTAACGATCGTATCGGCGTTTGGTGTCGAATCGGACCAGGCATTGCAGCCTGGCGAATCGATTGAGGTTGCCGGCTTCGAGTTTCACCTGGTTGGCCTGAGCAATGTGCAGGGGCCGAACTTCTCCGCGATAGAAGCCGAGATAGAGATTCGCGACGACGGCAAGCTCGTTGACACCATACGACCGCAGAAACGCCAGTATCTCGTGCAAAAAAGCTGGATGACCGAGGCGGGTATTCGTGCCGGTCTCGATAAGGATCTGTTTGTCGCCCTCGGCGACCAGCTTGGCCAGAATTCCTGGAGTGTACGCATTCAGTACAAGCCTCTCATCCGCTTCATCTGGCTGGGCGCGCTGGTCATGGCGATTGGTGGTTTGATCGCGATTAGCGACCGCCGCTATCGTGCCGGTTCGCGCGCAGCGGAGGCACCAGCATGAACCGTTTTGTCTGGCCATTGATCGCAGTGATGGCGCTGCTGGTCTTCCTCGTTATGGGCTTGCGGCACGGCGACCCGCGAGCGCTGCCGTCACCGTTTATTGGCAAACCTGCGCCGCAGTTTGAGCTGCCAACGCTCAAGAACCCGGAGGTCACGATTGGCACGAATAAGATGGCCGGGAATTTTGCGTTGGTGAATGTGTGGGCTACCTGGTGTGTTATGTGCCGGGCGGAGCATCCGTTCCTGCTCGAACTCGCTGCGAACAAAGCGATCCCGATCTATGGCATCAACTGGCGCGACTCGCGTCTTGAGGCGATTCGCTGGCTGGAGGACCTGGGTGACCCCTATCTTGCGTCGGCGTATGACGAAGATGGGCGAGTGGGTATCGACTGGGGCGTATACGGTGCGCCGGAGACGTTTCTCGTCGATCCGGATGGTACCGTAGTATACAAGCACCTGGGCCCCCTCGACCCGGTGGTGTGGCAGCGAGAGTTTGTGTCTCGAATGTCCGGCGGAGGGCAGACTGAATGAAACGTCTCGTTGCAGTTATCGCAACCCTGTTGCTCGTGTCGTCTGCGTTTGCTATCGACGATGGTGTGAGATTCGATGATCCGGAGATGCAGGCGCGCTATGAAAAGCTGATTTCGGAAGTCCGTTGTTTGCAATGCCAGAACCAGAGCATCAAGGACTCCAATGTCTCGCTCGCTGCCGACCTGCGCCGGGAGATAGCGCGGATGATTACCGAGGGGCAGACCGATGAAGACATTGCCGAGTTCCTCGTAGTTCGTTACGGCGAGTTTGCGCTGTATAGCCCCAGGAAGACGGGCAAGACCCTGATTCTTTGGTTGGTGCCATTCCTGCTCGTGCTGTTTGGCGGCTATGCGCTGATGCGCGTTTTGAAGCACCGGATGTCGTTGCCCATGGACAGCGACACCGAGCAATAGGGGTAACTGAGTGACCTTCTGGACCATTCTCGTAGTGTTGTGCCTGCTGGCTGTCGTATTTGCAGCCTGGCCGTTGTACCGCAAATCACACCGCCTCACGCCCCTGGTCGCGACAATTATCGTATTTGTCGTCGCGATGTCGGCAATCATGTATGACCAGATCGGCAGCCCTGGCCTCCAAACGGGTCGCAGCGGCGCCGCTGCCGGCGCAGACGGCGATCTTCCTGGCATGGATGAGGTCATCGTGTCGTTGCAGGAGCGGCTTCAGGCCAATCCTGAGGACGTAGCTGGCTGGAAAATGCTGGGCCGTACCCAAATGGCCCTGCAGAATTTCGCTGGCGCGGCAGAGGCCTACGAGCGTGCCATGGCGATCGAGGAAGGTAAGAACGCACAAACCATGGTTGACCTGGCCGTTGCCATTCTTAATCGCGACGGGACGGCAATCGGAGATCGCCCCGCGAGTCTGCTCGACAGCGCACTGGCGCTGGACCCGAATAATCCGGCGGCCCTGTTTTACACCGGCCTTGCGGCCGCAAATCGTGGCGACACGGCTACGGCAACCGAACGTTGGCAAATACTTCTCGGACTGAACCCACCCGACAATATTCGCGGGATTCTGGAGCAACGGCTGGCCGAATGGGGGGCCGCCCCGGTGGCGACGACACAAACTGCCGTACCCCAGGCTGCTACCTTAGCCGACGATGCCGTCGTGGCGGTTAACCTATCAATGTCCGAAGCTGCGATGGCAGCGATTTCGACGAACAACATTGTCTTCGTTATTGCACGCGATCCGGCGGCACCATCGCCGCCTATCGCCGTATCCCGTCACACGGTCAGCGAGCTACCGGCAACAATTTCCCTCACCGACGCGCAATCGATGGTGGCTGGTCGCGACCTCTCCAATTTTGCGGAGATTGAACTGCTGGCTCGGGTATCGATGTCCGGTAGTCCAGGTGCCAAGTCCGGCGACTGGTTCGGATCGATGCTGGTTCGGCCCGCGGAGAATAACTCGGTATCCCTGACGATCGATCAGCAAGTTCCCTGAAGCCTTGGCGCTTCAGCCAAACCCGTCGGAACGCATGTGCTTTGCCTGTGGTCAGGACAACCCGATCGGGCTGCATATTGTTTATGAAGCGGCAGGGGATACCTGCACGGCCGAGTTCACACCGAACGAAAACCATCTAAGCTGGGAGGACACCGTCCACGGTGGCATCATCTATTCCGCACTTGATGACGTGACGGGTAACATTCCATATCGGCAGGGGCTTAAGGCACACACGGGCCGCTGTGAAATTCGCTATCGGCAACCGCTGCGTAAAGGCGAGACTGTCCTTCTCAAGGGGTGGACTGAAAAAAAGAAAGGCCGACTCATGATTATTCGTGGCGAGGCACGGCGGAAAATCGACAACAAACTGATTGCCGAATGTACGGCAAGATTTCTGGTGGAGCACTAAATGGCATTACCTTCTTTGTTCGACGGCAAGCTGCGGCTGCCGCTGATTGGCGCGCCGATGTTTATCGTCTCGGGGCCCGAGCTTGTGGCGGCGCAATGCAAGGCGGGCATCGTCGGTTCCTTTCCGGCGCTGAACGCGCGACCGCAGGAAGCCCTGGTTGAGTGGATACGACAAATTAAGAGCGATCTGGCCGAGCATGCGGAAGCGCACCCCGACGATCCTGTTGCGCCGTTCGCGGTCAATCAGATTGTACACCCGAGTAATCCGCGTCTGCTGGCAGATATGGAAGTCTGCGTCGCCGAACAGGTACCGATCATTATCACGAGCCTGAGTCCTCCCAGGGAGATTGTGCAGGCAGTGCACTCGTACGGCGGGCTCGTTTTTCATGACGTCATTAATCTGCGGCACGCACGCAAGGCGATTTCGCAGGGCGTCGACGGCGTTATTGCGGTCTGCGCTGGCGCCGGTGGACATGCCGGTGCACTGAGCCCATTCGCTCTGGTCGGTGAGTTGCGCAAGGAATTCGATGGCGCGGTGATTCTGTCCGGAGCCATTTCTCGCGGCGACGACGTACTGGCAGCACGAGCAATGGGTGCAGACCTTGCGTACAGCGGTACGCGCTTTATTGCGAGCGAAGAGGCTCGCGCCGTCCATGATTACAAGGAGATGATTGTCGAAAGCTCGGCCAGCGATGTGGTTTATTCGTCTCTGTTCACGGGCGTTAAAGGCAACTATCTCGGCGGCAGCATCGCCAAGGCCGGGATGGACCCGGCCAACCTGCCCGAAGGCCGCAAGGAAGACATGGATTTCACCAAGGCTACGGACTCAGAGGCCAAGGCGTGGAAAGACATCTGGGGTGCAGGGCAGGGTGTCGGCAATATTCACGATATTCCACCCGCGCGCGATGTCGTCCTGCGCATGGAACAGGAATACCGTGCTGCTCTGGACCGGGTAAACGCAGCCTGAGCATGCACCCGATTTTCTGGTCGTACACGTTCGTGGCTCTGGGCGGCGCGCTCGGAGCTATGGCGCGATTCGCTTTGAACGTCCTGCTGCAGCGCGATGTGGCTTTCCCCTGGGGGACGCTGGGGTCAAACCTCCTCGGTTGCCTGGTGATGGG
>JAIBDF010000055.1 GCA_024679535.1 Chromatiales bacterium | reverse complement strand
GTTGGCGAAGACGGTGTGGACGTGTCGGAGAATGAGGCGCCGGCCGAGGCCAAAAAAGGCCGTGTCGTGCTGTCCAGGAATGCGGGAGATAAGCGATGACCATACGCGGTATAGCACTGGCCTCCCTCTGTCTTACGCTCGGCGCGTGCGCGACGACGACATCGAAACCGCCGCCCCAGGCGCACATCGAAATTCAGGAGCAGGTCGGGTTTACGATCACCGAGCCGGTTACGGTCAGCGATTCGGTTAGAACCGACTATGAAACGGCGCTGGTCCTCCTCAGGCAAGGACAGGACGCCCAGGGGATCGCACTTCTCGAGTCCGTCATCGAAAATGCGCCGGGCGTCAGTGGTCCACGCATTGACCTCGGCATTGCGCAGCATCGCTTAGGTGATCTTGAGTCAGCGGAACGCCACTTGTTAAGCGCGCTTGAGCTCAATCCGGATCATCCCGTAGTGCACAACGAACTCGGCATCATCTACCGCAAGACAGGCCGCTTTGCCGAATCCCGGCGTAGCTACGAAGCTGCGCTGTCTGTGTACCCAGGCTACCATCATGCGCGCCGCAACCTCGGCGTGCTGTGCGATCTGTATCTCGCCGATCTCAAGTGCGCGCTCGCTTCTTACGAAGCGTATATGCAAACGGTGCCGAGCGATGATCAGGCGTCGATGTGGATCGCCGATCTGCGTGCTCGCGTCGGCCAGCAGGAGTGACTATGACCAGGCTACCCACCCTTTTTCTGTCCTTGTCCCTGCTAGCCGTGCCGGCGCTTGCTGAAGATGTCGAGGTGCCAGCTGCCGCAGACACGACCAGCGAAGAAGCGACGACAGAAGAAAACGGCAACGGGATTTCGAGTCCCAAGACCATGTCGGGCATGTCCATTCTCGGCAACGAGGAAACGCCGAAGTCGCTGGTTATCGTGCCGTGGAAATCGTCTGAAATGGGCGATTCCATTAGCCTGTCCGACACGCTCGAAGACCGAGCCACGCCGGTCGACAAGGAAGTCTTTTTGCGCGAAGTCAGGTACTACGAGATCCGCAAGACCGAGAAATAATCACGCAATGTGAAGTACCTCAAGAAAGCACGTATTTCCTACCTACATAATGCGCCATTGTGCTCTGCGTCACACTTCCCATATTGACGCACGTCTATTCTAATCCCCGCACCCGATGATTCCGGGATATTTTGTTAAAGAGGATTAGAAAATGGACACTTTCTACTCAATCGTCAGTTTCTTCTCGACAGGCGGCATGTTCATGTACCCGATTCTGATTGTGTTCGCTTTCGGCGTCGCGATTGCAGTCGAGCGCTTTGTCACACTGACTATGGTGACGAACAGGAACCAGCAGGCATGGGACAAGGTTCAGCCGCTGCTGGACAACGGCGAGTTCGATGAGGCGCATGACGTGACCAGCGGTGATGAGTCGACGATTTCGCAGGTACTGAACATGGGTCTGTCATTGCAGGGCGCTGTTCGCCGCCGCGAAGACATCGAAATCGCAATGGAAGAGAGCATGATGCAGATCGTGCCCCGCCTTGAGAAACGCACACCCTACGTTGCACTTGCCTCAAGCATCGCAACACTGCTCGGACTGCTGGGCACCATCATGGGTCTGATCCAGGCGTTTACGGCTGTTGCCAACGCCAACCCGGCTGAGAAAGCGGATCTGCTGTCGGCCAGTATCTCGGTCGCAATGAACACCACGGCATTCGGTCTGATGGTTGCTATTCCCTTGCTCATCGTGCACGCGATCCTGACGAGTAAGACAGGCGACATCGTCGATAGCCTCGAGATGGCGACCGTCAAGGCGCTGAACGTTTTCTCACGCAGGGCAAAACGCGCTGTTGAGGCCTGATCGCCATGGCGCGCAAACGACATCATTACAAGCGTCGGGTTAGTACAACCTACGAGATTGACGTCACCACGTTTCTCAATCTCATGGTGGTGCTGGTCCCGTTCCTGCTGATCACAGCCGTGTTTTCCAGGCTGACTATCGTCGAGCTCAACCTGCCCAGCGCAGCGGGCGGCCCGACGAACAATCAGGATAACTTTCGTGTTGAGGTTATCGTCCGCGAAGCGGGTATGGAGATCAGCAATGGCTCGGCGACGATCGCTTCGATTCCGAAGAAGGACGAAGAGTATGACCTCGAGTCGCTCTCCGAACTGATTGTCGAACTGAAGCGCGACTACCCGGACCAGGAAGAAGCGTCGGTACTCATGGAGCCGCGAATCCCCTACGACTACCTGATCCAGGTCATGGACGTCGTGCGCAGTATTGAGGTGCCGACGGACGTTGAAGACGAATACGAATTGTATGCCCTGTTTTCAGACATTTCCGTAGGAGATGCGCCATGAGGAATTCACGACGAATCAAACGCATGGGCCGCAACCGGCTGAAAATCACCAAGATGAATCTGACGTCCCTGATGGATGTGTTCACGATCCTGGTGTTCTTCCTGCTGGTTAATTCCGGATCCGTAGAAGTCCTGGAAAGTCCGAAAGACGTGAAGCTTCCCGAGTCACGTATCGAGTCAAAGCCGCGCGAGACCGTGGTTATCTCGATCAGTGCCGAGGAAGTCCTTGTACAAGGCCAACTGGTCGCATTCGTGGAGGATATCTTGAACGGCAAGGAAAACGCCGTCGCGCCCGTTAACGCCCGCCTCGCAGAGTTGAAGGAGAGCGTTATCGGTATCAATACCAAGACCGTTGCCGCCAGCCAGGAAGTTACGATCCTGGCCGATCGTTCAGTCCCGTTCACCGTCGTCAAGACAATCATGTCGACGTGCACATCTGAGGGCTATGAGAACGTATCGCTGGCGGTAATCCAGAAAGCGACCCAGGTAGCGAGCGCTACCTAGCATCCCATGGATGAAGGTGACACAGTGAAACCGGATAAGTCCGAAGAAGAACTGTCCCTCGAAGAGCAGTCTCTGCAAGAGAAGGTGAGGGAATCCGAAGAGGCCATGGCGCGCCTCGAAGCGGAACTCCGTGATGTTGACATTGAACTCACGCAGCTCGCCGGGCAGAACCAGAAATATGAAGCACTCAGCAACGTTTGTCGGTCGCTCGAGGAACTCAAGAATCTCGGTGGTACCGGGCTCTTCTGGAAGGCCGAGGATGGTGATGTCGATGCATACCTGCACGAGGCGCGGGAACGTATTCATCAATTCTGCGAGAGCATTGTCGAGGTCGAGCGGCGCCGCGAAGGCATTGCCGCGAAAATCGGCAACCAGAATGCATCACTTGATGTCCTGCACTATGAGCTACTAGATGCTATCGAGCGCGAGGACCACCGTCGCAGCGAGTGGCTGGTCGAACGCGAGTCGGATGAAATACCGCAGTACGCGATAGTCATGCCCTGGCAGCGTCGTGGTGAAGAGGACAGGCGCTACCGCCGGTCACTCGGCTCATCGCTTGCGACATCGTTCATTCTCGCCATTGTCATCGCGTCTATTGCGATCCCGATTCCCGACAAGTCCAAGAGGATCGAGTTGCCGGAACGCATGGCCAAGCTCGTGTATGAAGCATTGCCTCCGCCTGCGCCGACGACCGCACCGATCGTCGACGAAGAAATACCCGAGCCTGAGCCGGAACCAGAACCGGAACTTGCCGAGGAAACACCTCCGGAGCTTGTGCCTGAGTCGAGCGAAGAGCCTCGCGTGGCCGAGGTCCAGGAGCCGGACATCAAGGAACAGGTCAAGTCGAAGGGCATTCTCGCGTTCCGCGACAGTTTTGCCAGTCGTTCGTCCTTACGTCCCTCAACCCAGCTGGGTTCGCAGGCGCGCTTGAACAGCGCCGGCGAAAACGCGGTCGGGCGTACAGAGCGAGCAATGGTTACGACGAACGCGCCGGGCTCCAGCGGTGGTATCAACCTCGCGAGCATTAGCCGCGATGTTGGTGGCGGTGGTCCCGGCATGGGCGGCGTCGCTGTTTCTCGGGTATCCAGCTCGATCGGCAACGGTGGCGACGGCTTCGGCGATCGACCGCTGTCAGGCGGCGCAATGGCCGGCCGGACCGACGAAGAGATCCAGATTGTCTTCGATCGTTACAAGGCGGCCCTGTATCGCCTTTACAACCGCGAGCTACGCAAGAATCCGACCCTGCGTGGGCAGGTGATTATCAAGCTGACCATCGAGCCTGATGGATCGGTGTCGTTCTGTGCGCTGCAGTCTTCGGACATGAATGCGCCGGTTCTGACTGAGCAGGTTGTGGATCGCGTTACGACCTTCGACTTTGGTGCGAAGGAAGATATTTCGGCAGTAACGATCATTTATCCGATCGATTTCCTGCCGGCAGCGTGATGATTTTACGTAATCACAGTGAAATACCAATCCTGTGATGCAGTTCAAGCTTTGATGCAGGTGAGTGCGTCATAGTCATTTTTTAAACAGGAAAAAGGCAAACCCGCTGAAAGGCGGGGGCGCAAAGTCACCGGCCTAAAGAGCTTCGTGCTTCAGGGTAGCGGGACCGCCCGGTATCAAGGGTAGTTCGACCTGCAGTCGGTGGCGTCAACGCAACGGATGCGACATAACGACGATGGTCGAACAAGAACAATATTCTCGCTCTAACGCTAGCCGGCGCGGCTGCTGGTGGCCACGGCTTGTCGCCGGGCTAATGTTGCTGTGCGCGTCATTCGCCGCTAACGCCCAGGCGGTTGACTGCTCGACATTCCCGAACGCGACGATCGACGGCAACGTAGACCCGAATCCGCCGTCGAACATCAACGTCGATACTGACTGCCGGGTTGTCAATTTCCCGCAGAGTAATCCGCTCACCAGTAACTTCGCCTTTTACACGAGTCCGGGGCAGACCGATGTCCGTCACCTGCTGATCTTCGACAACGTTTATCACATCGGGCAGATGTCGTGCGCCATTGTGCTTAACCACAAGGTTTGGTTCGTCAATGGTGCGTCGAGTTCGGTTCAGGAAAGCTGCCGGAATCTGCTGATTCCCGTCGAGAAGATCGACAAGCGAAATCCGCTCGGGGATACGGCGACAGTCGGTGTGCCGTTTACCTATACGCTACTGATCCCGGTGTTGTTCGATCCGGCCGCGGATGCGAGCGGCAATGCGACTGGCGTTATCGACTTTACCGGCTCGCCCAACGAACTGCACAGCCTCATTGTGATCGACGACCTGAACGAGACCGGCGTCGACCTGACCTACATCGGTCATACGGTGACGTGGAGAGACTCGGGTGCGGCGGTAGCGCATACCTTTTCAGATGTCGGCGGACAGCTCACGTTCACGATCGATCCGAACCTAGTTTTGCCGGCGACCGAGCAGATCCTGATCGAACTGGAGGTCGTGCTCGACAACTCACCGGTCAATGCGGTCGGCACGCAGTTCATCAATACGGCGAGATGGGAGTTCGGCCGGTTCATCGAGGGCATCTTCTATGCACCGCTGCCGGGCGAGTCGGGTATCTCGGACCCGCTCACGATCGGCGGACCGGATGTTGTGATGACCAAGACAGGTCCTGCCAGCCTGAATCGCACGTTGAATCTCGGTGAGTGGGGCATCTTCGGGCTGGATGTACACAACACCGGTTTGAGCGACGCTTTTGAGGTCACGATTCGCGACCAGTTGCCCGACGGGCCGACGGGTGGCATGTGCGATGTCTCCCCGGAGATTCTGAGTGCGCAGGTCTTTGCCTCCGATGGTACGACTGCGGTGCCTGGCAAAGGGCCGTTGATCGAAGGTGTTGACTACTCATTAAGCTATTCCGGCGCGCCGAACTGCGAGCTGAATTTGAATATGCTGAGCGCTGCCGCGGTGATCGGTGCTGGCGAGCGGCTCGTCATCTCCTATCAGACGCAGCTCGATGCCGATAGCCAGAACGGCGTGCTGCTGACGAACATCGCGGGTGCGACACAGTGGTACAACAGTGCCGCGAGCAACGCTGATCGCATTGGCTACACGCGCACGCTGACCGATGGCACACCCGGCACCCTCGATCACGAAGACGAGCACACTGTCGAGGTCGGCCTGTTCGGCTGGTTCTTTGAGAAGACGGTTGAAAACCTGACGGGTGGTACCAGCCCGGCAACGATTGCCGCACCGGGCGATACGCTACGGTACAGCATTCGCCTGCAGACGACCGATGGCCCATTGGCAAACTTCAGGCTCTATGATGACCTTGGCTCCATGAACGGCACCGCCGTATTTGAGCCCGGCACACTCACCCTGGTACCCGCCGCGATTCCAGCCGGTGCGAACACGAGTTTCACAGACGCGAACGGTGGCACGAATGCGACCGGTGTTGTTGAAATACGAGATCTGGATCTGCCGGCATTCAGCGATGTGACCATTCAGTTCGACGTCACGCTGCGGGCCGCCATTGTGAACGGCACCATCGTGACCAACCAGTCTGACCTGATGTCAGATGTGGGCGTGGTATTAGCCGTGAGCGACGATCCGAATATCAACGGCCAGGCCGATCCCTCGGTGAATGGCGATGAGGATCCGACAACAGTGCTCATCGAGGGCGTGCCGCCCGAACTGCTCACCAAGGCCAATACTCAAGCCACCGCAACAATCGGTGAAACTTTCAGCTACGAAGTTACGGTTCCATCCGTGCCACATAGCGCGCCGCTCTACGACGTGCGTATTCTGGACGACCTCGGTGCATCAGCTGCGGATCTTGAGTTTGTCAGCGTTTCTAAAGTTTCCGGTAATGGTAACTGGACACCGCAAAATACCGGATCAGCGACCAGCCTTGTAATCGAGGATCCGGTCAATGGCATCGATATCCCGGCAGGCCGTCAGGTCACCGTCGAGATCACGGTCCGACTGACGGATACTGTGACCAATGTCGCCGGTCTGGCGTTCACGAACACGGCCTCCTACACCTACAATGTGCTCGACGGCGACAGCGCCACACAGCGTCCGGGCCTGCCGGGTACGACGGAGCCGATGACGGTCGTCGAGCCCGACCTGACGATGGAAAAGACCGGTCCGTTGCGTGCAAGCCTCGGCATACCCGATACATTTACGCTGAACGTGCACAACGCAGGTGATTCGCCGGCGTACGTGGTCACACTGAACGATCTCCTGCCGAACCTGCCGGACGGCGGCATGTGCGATGCGGCACCGCAGAACATCACGGCACAGGTCTTCGAAGCCGATGGCACAACGCCAGTCTCACCCGTGCTTGCCGAAGGTACTGATTTCACTGCGACCTTCGCGGGCGACCCGGTTTGTCTGCTAACGCTGAATATGTTGACCAGTGACACCACGATCGGCGTCGACCAGCGACTGATCGTGACCTACGAAGCACAGGTTGATGCCGGTAGTCTCGAGAACACCGCGCTGACCAATATCGCTGGTGCCACGGAGTGGTTCAGCATCGACCCATCCGATCCGGCTGGACGCACGTACACGCGAACATTGACGGACGGTACGGTGGGCACACTCGATCATGAAGATGCCCACACGACAACCGTATTTACGCCGGTCCTGATCTTCGAGAAGTATGCGGTCAACGTGACGACCGGTGAAGACCCGGCAACCGTCGCGACGCCGGGCGATCTGATTCGCTACACGCTGCGCGTCGAGAACACCAACGACACGGCGATCGACAGCTTCGATATTGTCGATGAACTCGACCGACTGAATGCATTACCGTACTTCCAGGCTGGCACGCTCAACGTCGTTTCCGTACCGGCAGGGGCGGACGACACGAACAGCGACCCGAATGGTGGCCCTTCGGGAACAGGTCTCCTCGACGTCCGGGACTTAAGTCTCTCAGGAGTGGGCGACAGCATCGAGATTGTCTTTGAAGTCCAGCTCGCGCCTGTCATCGCGAACGACACGGTTGTGCTGAACCAGTCCGAGGCCCGCTACGCCGGCAACGCCGTGGCCGTCAGTGATGACCCCAACGTTAACGGGGCGGCAGACCCGAACATCGAAGGCGACGAGGACCCGACTGAGATCCTGATCCAGTCTGCGCCGTATTTCGATATCGACAAGGTATCGAGCTATATCGACGGCGACCCCACGGTGCTGCTGGCCGGCGAAACGCTGCGCTACACGATTACAGTGCAGAACACCGGTACCGATAATGCGACGAATATGTCCATGATCGATATGGTGCCGGCGAACACCACCTACGTTGCCGGCAGCACGACGCTGGACGGCGTGCAGATCGCGGACGGCCCGAATGGCTCACCGTTGATCGATGGCATTGTGCTCGGGGACGTCGCGGGCGGCGGGCAGACCGTGACCGTAGTATTCGATGTGGTCGTCTACCCCGATGTGCCGGATGGCACGATCATCTCCAACCAGGCCTTCGTCAGTGCCGTGGACCAGGGGCTGGTCGACCTGCCTTCGGATGACCCGCGTACCGAGATCGTGGATGACCCGACTCGTGATGTTGTCGGCAACTTCCCGCTGCTTTACGCGTTGAAGACGGCGGCGCTGCAGATCGATAACGGTTCACCCGGCATCGTGGATCCCGGTGATACGCTGCGCTACACGATCACGGTCTACAATAACGGCAACGTACCCGCGACGGCGGTCGAACTCCTCGACAACGTTCCCGCGGACACGACCTATGTTCAGGACTCCACGACACTGGATGGCGCTGCCATTGGCCAGCCCGACGGTGGTGTATTTCCGCTCGAAGCACGTATTCTGATCGGCAACAACGGCGTACTCGATCCGGGTGAGTCGACGACTGTCGAGTTTGACCTGCAGGTCAATGCTGCCGTACCGCGTGGCACGTTGATTACCAACCAGGCAACGGTCTACAGTGCCGAGCTTGCGAACCTGCTGACCGATAGCGACGGCGATCCCTCAAACGGTGCGCAGCCGACCGTGGTTGTCGTCGGCGACGCCCAGGTCGTATCGATCGTCAAGGACGTCGGTGTTGTCGGCGGTGGTACGGCCATCCCCGGCGCTACGCTTGAGTACACAGTTACCGTGCAGAACGTCGGCAATGTGCCCGCCCAGTACGCGTTGGTCCGCGACGATCTCGATGAAGTCAATCCGGGTTACATCACCTACGTCGACCAGTCAGCCACAATGAACGGTTTGACGACGGGCGTCAGCGTAGCCGGCCAGATCATCACGGCGGACTACTCCACCGACTACGGACCGCTCAACCCGGGCGAGACCATAACGCTGCGCTTCCAGGCAGTGATCGACCCGACTCTCGTCGAGGGTACATCGATTGCCAACACGGCCCGCGTCTACTGGGATGATCCGCAGCAGCAGGCCGAAGCGACCGTGACGATCGACGTCGGCGCCATGCCGGATGCCGGCATGCTCAGCGGTAATGTCTGGCACGACGCCGATCACGACAACACGCCGGGCGGCAGCGAACGTCCGCTCGAAGCATGGACCGTCGAACTGCTGCTCAACGGCCAGTTCGTGAGAGCCATGCAGACGGACGTTGACGGTTACTACCTGTTCACCAATGTCATGCCGAACTACACGGCCGGGGATACGTACTCGCTGCGCTTCTCCGCACCGGGTGCGGGCGCTACCACGGCGCTGCTCGGCGAGACTGACTCTGATTTCACCGATACGCAGCAACGTATCGATGCTATCGATGTCCAGGAAGGCAGCAACCTGCTGGCACTGAATATGCCGGTAGACCCGAACGGCGTTATCTACGACACGATCTCGCGCGCGCCTGTTCCCGGGGCTATCGTCAGGATGCTCGACGCACGTAATTCGGTGCCGTTGGCGAACAGCTGCTTCGATGATCCGAACCAGCAGGGCCAGATCACGATCGGCAACGGCTACTACAAGTTCGACATCAACTTCTCCGATCCATCGTGCCCGGGACCGGGTAACTACCTGCTCGACGTATCGGTACCGAGCGCGGCCTACACGTCGGGCAGTTCCGAGATGATCCCGCCGATCTCCGATCTGTCGACGCTGCCCTTCGATGTGCCGTCATGTGCGGGCTCCGGCGACGATGCCGTGCTCGCGACGACACAGTACTGTGAAGCGCAACCCTCGGAGTTCGCGCCATCCGCGACCGTGGCCGCGCGCAGCGTCGGTACGAACTACCACCTGTTCCTGCGTCTGAACGGTACGTCCGTTCCGGACTCGTCGCAGTTGTTCAACAATCACATTCCGCTCGATCCGCGCCTCGACGGCGCCGTCGCAGTGACCAAGACAACGCCGATGCTGCACGTGACCCGTGGCCAGCTCATTCCTTACGTCATCACGGTCAGCAATTCGTTCGGCGCCGACCTGCGTGACGTCAACATTGTCGATCTGTTCCCGGCCGGCTTCCGTTACGTCGAAGGCTCTGCGCGCTTCGATAATGTGCCGACGGAGCCGGTTATTGCAGGACGTGAACTGACCTGGTCGAATCTGCTGCTGCAGACCGACGGTCGTCATGAGATCAAGCTGCTGCTTGCCGCAGGCGCCGGTGTTACCGAAGGCGAATTCGTCAACCGAGCCCTTGCGATGAACGGGCTGACGGGCCTGGCCATGTCAGCTGAGGCGATGGCCAAGGTGCGCATCATCCCCGACCCGACCTTCGACTGCACGGACGTCACGGGCAAGGTGTTCGACGACAGCAACCGCAACGGTTACCAGGACGGTGACGAAAGCGGTCTGCAGGGCGCCCGCGTGGTGACGGCAAGAGGACTTGCGGCGACTACGGACACGCATGGCCGCTACCACATCACCTGCGCAATCGTGCCAAACGAAAGTCGCGGATCAAATTTCGTACTGAAGCTGGATGACCGATCACTGCCGAGCGGCTTCCGGCCATCGACGCGGCCTGTGCAGGTGCAGCGTGCGACTCGCGGTAAGGCTCTGCGCATCAACTTCGGCGCATCGATTCATCGCGTCGTTGGACTCGACGTCGCCGACGCCGTGTTCGAGCCGGATTCGGTTGAAGTTCGCGAGCAATGGCAGCCGCGTTTCGGCCTGTTGCTTGATGAGCTGCAGAAGGCACCGGCCGTGCTGCGCCTGTCGTATGTGGCCGACCTCGAACCCGAAGCGCTGGTGCAACGCCGTCTCGATGCCCTCAAGAGCCGCATCATGACGGAGTGGAGTACATCGGACGCAGCCTACGAGCTCATCGTTGAGCCGGAAATCTACTGGCGCCTTGGCGGGCCGGTGAAGAAACCGAAGGGAGGTGCCCAATGAGTGCTTTCCGCCTGCTGATCCTGGGTCTTGGCCTGGCTGTCGCGACAGCCGCCACGGCGAATGAGGTCGACGAAACCGCCATGGGTGAGGCCGTCGAGAGGCACCTGTCCCTCGACGCGCCGTTCATGCAGTGGGTGCAGGATCCTGATCGCGTCGATACCGAGGCCAGCGATACAATTGAAATGCGCGAAGGTCTTACCGACGGTCTCGAGACCATCAAGCTGACGGGTCTTGTACCAGCAATTTACTTTGAATCCGGCGTCGCCAAGATCCCCGGCGACACCGTGGCGTCACTCGGTGAGATTCTCGAGAGCATGCGCGATCGCATGAACCTGCGCCTGCACCTCGTCGGCCATGCCGACAACCAGCGACTGTCGTCGAGGCTCGTTGAGATCTACGGCGATAACATGGGTCTGTCGCGCGAGCGAGCAGGTGAGGTCGCCGAGCACATGCAGACGGCGCTCTCTCTGCCCGCCGAAGGCGTCTCCTATTCATGGCAGGGCGATACCCAGCCTGCCGCAACGAACGATACGGCCGCCGGGCGCACGCTCAATCGCCGCGTCGAGGTTGAGGTCTGGTATGACGAAGTGCGCCAGAAAGCGACCCTGGAAGAAGTGCTGGTCGAGCACGAAGTTCAGACCGTCAAAGTCTGCCGCATGGAGACCGTGTGCAAGCTGCGCTATGTCGAAGGCCACGCGCGTCGCGCGCGGGTCCAGAACCTGATCGCACCGCTGTACTTCGACGCTGAAGCCATCGATGTGCCAGCGAAGTTCGTGGAGCAGGTTCGCGAGGGTTTGCAGAACCTCTCCAACAAACAGAACGTCGTCGTCAAGTTCGTCGGCTACACCGACGCGCTGCCGCTGTCGGGACGCACCGAGCGTATTTATGGCGATCATGTCGGCCTGTCGAAGGCCAGGGCGCGCCGTGTTGCGCTCGCGGTGCAGGATGAACTCGAGTTGCCGACCGATATTCTGCTGAGCGACGGCCGCGGTGCCGAAAGACCGCTGGGCGCGAACGGTACGGCACAGGGTCGCGCGCTCAATCGCCGCGTCGAGGTCGAATTCTGGTACGACGATCCATTGCAGGATCTGCCGGATGAGCCACAGCTTTGCCCTGGCGATGCCGGTGCAGAAATGGTGACGCGTGTTTACGATCCGGCGTGGGGCACAATTCCACAGATCTCCTTTGCGAATGGCCGGCCCGTCATACCGGATGGTTATGCCGAGCAGCTATCACGCGGCTTGTCCGACGTTGCCGACAAGACACGGCCGCGCCTGCGCTTCGTTGGCTACACCCGCAATGAACGTCTCGAGCGTCGCACGGCTTCCGTCTACGGTGACGACATCGGCCTGTCGGCATCACGCGCCCGTCGCGCGATGGAGCAGGTCGCCGAGCAGATGAGCCTGGCAACGGAACAGGCCGAGTTCGAAGGCCGCGGCTTCGTGCACTCGGATGACGTCGTCAATGCCGGGTTCGTGCAGGGGGACACCTCACACGTCGCGGTGCAGGTGGTCTACGATGAGCTCGCAATCCTCGATGACTATGAAGGTGTGGACATTACGCGCATGACGCGCGAACTAAGTCCGCAGAATCCGCTTGGCCTGAACCTGATGCGTATCACGGTGGATGGCAAGCCGATCGACGATCCCAATCGCAGCTCATCCGATATCCAGCGCTGTACGGACGTGGCGCTCGAGAGCGCCGAAATCCAGTTTGGTTTCGACAACCTGCGATCGAGTCCGCGACTGAGCGTTACGGCGCAGCCGTCGCGCATCGATGTCGCGAACGACGACTCAGGTGCGGCACGGGCATCGTCGGTGCGCTTCCGCATGTACACCAATTACTCTCACTTCGTTGACCGGGCTGAGATCCGCGTCTTCCGCAGCGGCCAGTCACTGGAGTCGGTCCCGGTTGAGACCATCGATCTCGATATCGAAGGGACCGCCGAATGGACCCCACAGGCGCCGGACTTCCGCGCACCGGGTGACGAACTGGCGTACGTGCTGCGTGTATACGGAACCGATGACAACTTCGACGAAACCGAGCCGCAGCCGCTCTGGGTCGTGTACAGCGATACGGTACCTGCAGACGAGCCGCTCGATGAGGTGGGCGAAGAACCCGCGTTGCTGGCCGCCTATGGGCAGAACACACTCGGTCTGCACAATATTGGCCTGAGCAGCGGTACGGTTAACGTGCGCGGCAATAATGTGCCCGACGGCCATGCCGTCTGGGTGGCGGGCCGTCCCATCCCGGTTGATGAGAACGGCAGCTTTGTCGCCGAAGAAATCCTGCCGCAGGGCGCGCACACGGTCGAAGTCGCCGTGCTGGACGAAGAGGGCGCGGGTGAGTTGTACCTGCGTGACCTGGAATTCGAAGACAACGACTGGTTCTATGTGGGTATGGCCGACCTGACCGTCTCGACCAACGAGGCAAGCGGACCGATCGATCTCCTGCAGGGCGAGAATGCTCCGTACGACTACGACTCGACTGTGGACGGTCGCCTCGCGTTCTTCCTTAACGGCAAGTTCGGTGATCATTGGCGACTGACCGCCAGTGCCGACACGCGCGAAGGCCCGCTCGACGACATCTTCAGTAACTTCCTGAACAAGTCGCCGGATTCGCTGTTCCGTCGTATCGACAGCGATTACTACTATCCGACCTTCGGTGACGACAGCACGGTCCAGGAGTTGGCTCCGACCATGGGCAAGTTCTTCGTGCGTCTCAGCCAGGATGAGAATTTCGGACAGTGGGGCAACTTCAAGGTTGCCTACATGAACAATGAACTCGCACGCGTTGACCGCGGGCTGTATGGCGCCAATCTCCACTACGAGGCGGATGCTGCCACAGCGTTCGGCGAGAAACGCTTTGCGGTCGATGCCTTCGCGGCCGAACCGGGAACGGTATCGAGTCGCGAGGAGTTCCGCGGGACCGGTGGATCCCTGTACTTCCTGCAGCATCAGGACCTGCTTGCAGGTTCCGAACGACTGCGGATCGAAGTACGTGACAAGGCATCAGGCATCGTCACCGGCGTCGTCAACCTGACACCGGGTATCGACTATGACCTCGATTACCTGCAGGGCCGTATTCTCCTGACAGAACCACTGGCATCGACATCGGATGACAATCTGCTGGTGCGCAGCGGCGGCCTGTCGGGCGACGAAGCGTATCTGGTCGCGCATTACGAATTCACGCCGGGCTTTGACGACATCGAGGCCATGTCGGTTGGCGGCCAGGCGCATTACTGGATCGCGGATGTCGTGAAACTCGGAGTGACATCCAACGTCAACGAACAATACGGTACCGACAGCAGCATGCATGCTGTCGACGCAACGGTGAAACTGGCCCCCGACAGCTGGATCAAACTGCAGCAGGCACGCAGTGAAGGTCTCGTGTCGCTGCCGGTTCGTTCCAATGATGGCGGCTTCCAGTTCAACTCCGTCGACGGGGCGGCATTCGTCAATGCCGAGGCAGAGGCGAGCCGAGCGGACCTGAGTTTCCGCCTGCGTGACTTCATCGGGGTGTTTGATACGCGCCTGACCATGTACGTCCAGGAAGTTGATGCGGGCTACTCCGGACCGGGCCTTACGGCGCTCACGGACACCAGGAATTACGGCGGTACGCTCAGCGTACCGGTCGGCGACAGCTTCTCGTTTGGCGCCAAGGTCGACAATCGTACGCTGGACTTGGGGATAGAAACTCAGGCCCAGGAGTTCAACGTCGGATACCAGGCCAGCGAGCACTGGGATATCAACGTGGGTTATCGTAAGGATGAGCGTACCGACAACTCCGTGCTCGTGCCGCTGACCCAGAACGAAGGCGAACGCGCCGATGCTGTGCTCCAGGTTGGCTATGACTCGAAGGCGGACTGGAATATTTACGGCTTTGTGCAGGACACCTTGTCGGCGACAGGCACTCGACCCGAGAATGCACGTGCCGGCTTCGGCGGTACCTACCAGGTTAGCGAAAAACTGCAGGTGGATGCCGAAGTATCAAATGGTGACCTGGGTACCGGCGGCCGACTTGGTTCTAATTATCTCTACTCCGATCGCACCAGCATGTACCTCGGATATACGCTTGAGAACGAGCGCACCGACCTCGGCTGGCGCAACGCGCAGGGTAGCGAAGGTAATCTCGTCGCAGGCCTCAAGACACGGTTCGCCGACAGCGCCAGCGTTTTCCTCGAGGAGCGTTACCAGCACGGAGACAGCTCCGCCGGGTTGACGCATTCGGCCGGCATTAACTTTGCGCCCAATGAGAAATGGACGCTGGGGTTCAATACTGATATTGGCACGCTGCAGGATACCCGCACGGGTGCCGAGACGGATCGCCTTGCGACCGGTGTGCAGGTCTCGCTGCACAATGAAGGCTGGCGGTTCTCGAGCGGTGTCGAGTATCGCAACGACGATGTCGAGCAACCCGACCTGACGCGTAACGAACTCAAGACCTGGCTGTTCCGCAACAACCTCCGCTTCCAGCTGAGCCCGTCATCTCGCCTGTTCGGCAAGCTGAATCACTCGGAGAGCGAGAGTTCGATGGGCGCATTTTTCAACGGCGGCTTCACGGAGGCCGTGCTTGGCTATGCACTCCGTCCGGTCAGTCACGATCGCCTGAATACGATGGTGAAATACACGTACTTCTTTAACGTTCCGACAACCGGCCAGGTTGGAGGCCAGAACCTGGCAGCTGAGTTCATCCAGAAGACCCACATTGCAGCCGTCGATGTCACTTACGATGTCACGCCGGCGCTGACTCTGGGTGCGAAGTACGCCTATCGACTCGGCCAGGTCAGCCTCGACCGCGAGAACCCGGAGTACTTTGACAACAATGCGAATCTCTACGTGCTGCGTGGCGACTACCGCTTCCGCGAGAACTGGGAGGTTCTCCTCGAGACGCGCATGCTCGATATGCCGGATCTGAGTGAGCGCCGCACCGGCGCACTCGCAGCCGTGTCGTACTACCTTGGCGATCACTTCAAGATCGGCCTGGGCTATAACTTCACGGACTTCTCGGACGACCTGACGGATCTTAGCTTCGACAACCAGGGTTTGTTCGTCAACATCAACGGTTCCATGTAAAGACGGCTCGATATCTGACAGAATTGGGGATTGGACAGTCCGTCGCCATTCTCGAAACAAGGAACGCCGCCGTCATGAGCAATAATTTACGAAACAGTCTTATCGCGGCCACTGTCGTGGTGTTAGTGATCGCGGTTGTGGCTGCGACCTACAAGGGCCAGCCCGACGAGCCGCAATCCGCGCAGAGTGAGGCCACGGCCCGCGAAGCGGCCCTCGCGAGCGAACACTCGCCAACGTATGGCGACGCGAACGCCAAGGTGCACATCGTCGAGTTTCTCGATCCGGCGTGCGAGACCTGCGCGATATTCTTTCCCATGGTCAAGAACTGGATGTCCGAAGTTCCCGGCCAAATCCGTTTGTCCGTCCGTCATGTTGCGTTCCATAACGGCTCCGAGCACGCGGTCAAGGTGCTGGAGGCCAGTCGCAAGCAGGATAAGTACTGGGAGACCCTGGAAGCGCTGCTCGCGTCGCAAAGTCAGTGGACACAGCATCACACCGTACTGCCCGATAAAATCATGCCGGCGATCGCGAGCGTCGGTCTGGATATCGATCAGCTTATGGAAGACATGGACTCAATGGAGGTCATGCTGCGCATGGAGCAAGACAAGAAAGATGCCATCTTCCTGCAGGTCAGCAAGACGCCGGACTACTACGTCAATGGGCGACCGCTGCCGAGCTTCGGCGCGCAGCAACTGGCGAACCTGATTCGCGAAGAGCTGGAAAAATAAAGCAAGTCGATCTGCACCACAGCGTTACGGGCTGGTATCGACTCGGCGGTTTTGGATGTCGTCAGCCACAATGGCGCCGCAGACACCATGATACGATCGCTCCGACACTGGAGTTGAGAGACCCCGCATGCCCGAAATTATTCCGCTAGGCTGGTTTCACACCGCGATGGGCATCATCGCCCTGATCAGCGGCGTCGTTGCCCTGGTTAGGTACAAAGAAATCACACCGCAGACCCGGTCGGGACAGATTTACCTGGTGACTACGTTAATTACCGCGGGCACAGCCCTCGCCATCTTTCAGCACGGCGCGTTTGGGCCAGCCCATGGCCTGGCGGTGATGACGCTGGCGGCATTGGCGGTTGGCACGGTTGCGTCAACAACGAAGCTGTTTGGGAAGCTATCGAGATATGTGCGGGCGGTGAGTTACTCGGCGACGCTGCTATTCCACAGCATTCCTGCCGTGACCGACAGCCTGATGCGTCTGCCTGTTGGTGACCCTGTCCTTACCTCCATCGAAGACCCTGTTTTAAAGATGTGTTACGCGGCCTTGCTGTTTCTTTTCCTGGTCGGAGTCAGCCTGCAGTTGCGCTGGGTTTACAGGCAGCGCGCCTGATGATCAAAGCAGCACTGATCAAAGTAGCGCTCTACGTTCCGGTCGTGTTCAGTCTCGTCGTTCTCGGCGCACACTTCATGCGTTACGGCGACACGATCTTTGTAGCGGGTGCGCTGGTACTGATTGCGCTGCTCTTTGTTCGCCAGCCGTGGGTGGCCAGGCTGATGCAGGTCGTGCTCATCCTCGGCGCGCTCGAGTGGCTCCACACGCTTTATGGACTGGTGCAGATGCGAGCTGCGCTCGGTGAACCTTATGGGCGCATGCTGATCATTCTCGGTTCCGTCGCAGCCGTAACGGCCTGTTCGGCACTGGTGTTCCAGTCGAAGGCACTGAAGAGTGTCTATGGGTTGGAGCAGACCCTGCACGCTGACTAGAGCACGAACGGAATTAACCACCAGGTGCGTTTCTTGTACGCCGCCCATGCGGGGTAGCGCGACATGCTGGCCTCTTTCATGATCATGTTCACGGCGAACAGCCCCAGCCAGACCCACGCGAGCACCACGACCGGCAGCCAGTGCCAGACCATCATGGCAAAGCTTCCGTAGATCATGATCTCACCGAGATAATTGGGGTGACGCACGTAACGGTGCATGCCGTCGGTGATCAGCCCTCGCTGCACGCGCAGCGTGAAAAACTTTTGGGCGTCCGCCGCGATCATGATGGCGCAGCCCACGATGCAGAGGCTGATGCACAGGCAATACCAGGCAAAATCGGGCTGCGGATAGTCGGGCTGCGATGTTCCGGATATCAATAACCAGCCAAATACCCAGTACCAGCCGAGCACGCCAATAAATGCGTTGAGGCCACCGGCAATGGTGATGCGTCGCTGCCAGCTCGGATCGGGAAATGCGGTGTCTTTCAGAATCCAGACCAGGCCGTAACTGCCCTGCATGGCGGTGTAGACCCATGCGGTGGCAGACGTGTTGTCGTACCAGGCCATCAGTGCGAGAAGAAAGACGAACGTACCCGCTTTCTGGAAGTTAATTATCCAGGCGAACTTCCACGGCCTTGGTCCGCCCAGGAAGTCGCAAACGAGGTGGTCGGTGAAGCGACGTGTTGTGCGAGCCCAGCCAGGCGCCTCGTAGGGCATCGATACACCAGCATCTGTTTGTTTAGAATTATCGATGACAATCTCCGATGGTTAGCTCTGCGTGTCGCCGCCGCTTTTCTCGGCTATTTCCTTTGCCTTGATTTCTCCTTCCCCTGCCTTCAGCTGCTCGATGAGGCGCAGCTTTTTCTCCTCGAGCGCTGTGCGCTCGGCAGGATCGACCTCGCCGGCAGCTTCGTCGAGTGCCTCGAGCTCGGCATCCGTCTGCTCTATGGCGATGCGAATCTTCTCAACGGTCGCCGCCTCTTCGGCTTTGTCGAACGCGATCAGTTCCGACTCCAGCTCGACCTTCGCCGCTTTCTTCGTGGACGCTTTCGGGATGAACCTGTGGTCGTCGCTGACCACCCGGGTATTCATGAAATTCGGGGAGACGATTTCGATCTTTGCAGCATGCAGCACATCGAGCATGGCTATGCGAAGCTTTGAACGCGCAGAAATCAGGCTGGTGACATCCTCCAGAAGCCCGGCAACGCGGTAGGTCACGGAGAAGTCGCCGAGTTCGCGCACCTGGACGAATCCGTCTTTGAGGCCGGCGGTTGCAGCAGCGGCGCACAGGATCTCGGTCGCACGCGTATGCGGTACGTCGTAACCCAACGAGACCTCTGCCTGGATAATCGTTCCCGAGGCGCGAACCACCCGGAGCGGCTGAGTGACCATGTAGAGATTCGGTACCGTTACCAGGTCCCGAAACTCGGTCTGAATTTCCGTATGCAAGAGGTCCATTTCTGTCACGCGCCCGGTGAGATCGGCAACGGTAATGAAGTCGCCCGGCCGGGCGTTCCGTACGACCTTGAGCATGATGCCGGCCATGATGTTGCCGATGAATGTTGCAGACGACAGGGCTATGGCCGCACTCAGCAGTATGCCGATCAGGCTCAATAACTGGCCACGGACAGCATCATTAATCGGCAGCGCAACGATGATCGTGAGCAGTCCGACGAAACTGAGTGAGAGCATGATCAGTTGGAATCGGAACTGTGCGTCCGGGTCCCCGTGCCAGCGCCGGCGAAGAATCCAGTTGAGACAACTGAGCACGATGATGACCGCTGCGATCGTGCCGAGCAGTGGTACAAAGCGTGCGAGGTCTTCAATGAAGCCAGTCATTGCAGCGAAGGTTCCTTGAATCGTGGCGCCTAGTCTCGTCCCTACGTGCCTCGTGGGTCAAGGAGTTGTGCAACAATACTGTCCGTCATCTACACAGGGAAATCGCAACGTGAATCGAATTGCACTATCCGCCGTATTGATCGGCATGGCCGTCCTGTTTTCAATCTCGCCCGATGCGCTTGCGAGTGATGACGAGCAAAAGGCTGTGCTGATCACCGGGGCGAGCACGGGGATTGGCCGGGCGACGGCCGAGCGTCTGGCAGCGGCAGGTTATTTTGTTTATGCCGGTGCTCGCAAGGACGCCGATTTGGCGGAACTGAACAAGATCGAAAACGTCCAGGCAGTGCGCATTGATGTGACCCGCGAGGATCAGATTGATGCGGCCGTAGAGTTGATCGAAAAAGAAGGCCGCGGCCTCTGGGGTTTGGTCAACAACGCCGGTGTTAATGTCGTTGCACCTTTGATCGAGGCTGACGAATCGGACTTCGAGTTCCTGTTCAACGTCAACGTCTTTGGTGTCTTCCGGGTCACGAAAGCGTTCGCGCCGCTTGTTATGGAGTCGAAAGGGCGCATCGTGAACATCAGCTCGATATCGGGCGTGTTATCCGGAGGTGGTTACGGCATGTACGCCGCAAGGAAGAGTAGCTGGAAGGCAGCGACGACACTTATCGGTAGAAGTCTGCGGCGATGAAGCCCATCAGGGAGGAGTCCGAGGTGACTCCGTACATCAATGTGATGCACGGCTGAGACGTTGCGTGGCTGATGTATGCATCGCAGGCAAACGCGCCCTGGCGAGCGACATCACTCAAGACCGACAGACTCATCGAATAAGGTCGTTCCGACAGGTCCTGTCCGAATGCGCTGGTATCGATCGACCTCGGATAAACATTGGAACTGACTTGCCGGCCGTCTGCATCGATCGCGTATAGCAGCTCGCAGCCCTCCAGGGCGCCGACGTACTGAGCCAGCAGCTTGTCGAGCCGGTTCTGATTAAACCAGTATGTGACCGACTGCCTGGCGACCACGCGCAGCCGTCCACCATATCGCCTGGACAGCGATTCATGGTCTTGCCCGCCTGTATCGCGCGACGTTTCTTGTATATCGGATTCCATCACTTCTTGTCTGCAGTTGCAGGATCCGTGCCAAGCGGACATTGTTGCCGGGCACCTCGCAACGCCTGTGTTTACTGGGGCGCCGTCGGCCGCTGCTGCTTTACACCGCGCACTTTGGGTGCAACGCGCACCTGTTTGTGCACAGGAATTGGGCAGGAAATGCCGGCCACTTCGAGAGCGGCATTCGTAACAAAATGTCACGATCCAGGGTTTCCCCGCATTTTTAGCAGCGTATGACGCGGGCAATCCCTATACTCGACGGGATTCACGAGGGCGCTCCATGTTCCGTACAAAGACAACCGTACTCTTTGCGATATCGTCCGCACTGCTGATGAGCGCCTGCTCCGAAGCACCCGCGCCGTCGCGCGCGGCCGGCGCACAGCCTGTAGCCGTGAT
>JAIBDF010000228.1 GCA_024679535.1 Chromatiales bacterium | reverse complement strand
TCAGATCTCGCAGATCATGCAGCAGCTGAAAGAGACGCCGGATTCGCGACGGATCATCCTCTCCGCCTGGAACGTCGCGGAAATCGAAAACATGGCGTTGCCACCATGCCACTGCCTGTTCCAGTTTTACGTGGCTGACGGCAAGCTGTCCTGCCAGCTCTACCAGCGCAGCTGCGATATCTTCCTCGGCGTCCCGTTTAATATCGCCTCATATGCGTTGTTGACGCACATGCTTGCGCAGCAGGCCGACCTCAAGGTCGGTGATTTCATCTGGACCGGAGGTGACTGTCACCTGTACCTCAATCACCTCGAGCAAACCGACGAGCAGCTTTCCCGCGAGATCTTGCCATTGCCAACCCTGGCGATAAAACGGCGTCCGCCCAGCATCTTCGACTACAAGTTTGAGGATTTTGAAATCCTCAACTACGAAGCGCATCCGCACATCAAGGCCGCTGTAGCCGTCTGAGTCCTGGCAATGATCAGTCTCATCGTCGCCGCGTCCACGAACAACGCTATCGGTATAGGCGGAGACCTGCCGTGGCGTCTTTCCGATGACCTGAAACGCTTCAAGGCGGTAACGCTGGGCAAACCGATCATTATGGGCCGCAAGACCTGGGACTCGATCGGACGGCCGCTCCCCGGCAGGCAGAATATTGTCATTACGCGACAACCTGGATTTTCAGCCGAGGGTTGTGACGTTGTCGCATCCGTCGAGGAGGCCGTTGCGCTTGCGGGCGATGTGGACGAGATCATGGTGATCGGCGGGAGCCAGATCTACGAGCTCGCACTGCCGTTCGCTGATCGCATTTACCTGACACGCGTGCATGCCCAGGTTGACGGAGATGCGTTTTTTCCGGAAGTTGATGGGTCGCAGTGGCGGCTCATCAGCGATGCACGGTATACGGCGGATGAGCGTAATGATTTCGACTGCTCGTTCAGAGTTTACGACCGGGCGCAGGGACGGAGATAGGTAATGAGCCTTCTGTATCCACCTGAAATGTCCTGTACTCTTGGGCCATGAAAGACTGCAATTCATGCGGCAAGTGCTGTGAGGCGTGGGGCAGCGATGGTTTGTCCGCCTCATCAGAAGAAGTGGAAAGGTGGGAAACCTACCGACCGGATATTGCTCGCTACGTCCAGGATGGAAAAATCTGGATCGATCCCGCAACCGGTGAATACTTCGATCGCTGTCCCTGGCTGACGAAGTCGCCGGATGGCCAGAAATTGATCTGTGACATCTATGAGGATCGTCCTGAAGACTGCCGGTATTATCCTGTCGAGATCGCGGACATGGTTCGCGACGACTGTGAAATGCTTGAGCCGCGTGATCTTGATAATCTAAGACGCGCTCAAAGACGACTGGATGAAATAATGATCGCCAGCCGGCCGCCAGCCGGCAGACAGCCCTGAACGCTGGGTAATGTGAACAAACGAGGATCGGCTCTATGGATAAAAATAAAATCGACGACAGCATTTACGATCTTTACGACGAGTACTGCCATGGCCGCATCAATCGCCGGCAGTTCTTTGAGCGGGCGGCGTCGGTCGCCGTGACCGGCGTGGCTATGGCCAATGCCTTGCTGCCGAACTACGCAGAAGCCCAGGAAGTGCTGTTCACCGATGAGCGCATCAAAGGCACGTGGGTGGATTACGCATCGGAGGGCGGCAGCAGTGGCGAGATGCGCGGCTACCTTGTTCAGCCACTGGGCGAGGGTCCTTTCCCGGCCGTGCTCGTCATGCACGAGAACCGCGGTCTCAATCCCTATATTCAGGACGTTGCTCGCCGTGCTGCTGTCGCTGGCTTTCTGGCACTGGCACCCGACGGCCTTGCGCCGAGCGGCGGCTATCCCGGCAACGATGACGATGGTCGAGCGATGCAGCGCTCGCTGGATCCGGCGAAGTTGAGCCAGGACATGGTGAATAGTGCCCGTTTCGTAAAATCCCATGAGCTGTCAAACGGGAGGCTCGGCGCTACCGGATTTTGTTGGGGTGGCGGCATGACGAATTTCCTCGCAACGGAACTGGGTGAAGAATTGAACGCTGGTGCGCCGTTCTATGGACGCGCCGCGGACACCGACCAGGTGGGCAAGATAGAGGCGGCCTTGCTGGTGCACTACGCTGAAGACGATCCGCGGGTCAATGCGATGCGGGCGGATTTTGAAGCCGCGCTTAAGGAGCATGGCAAGCGCTACGAAATGCATACCTATCCAGGTACTCGGCACGGGTTCCATAACTACTCCACTCCGCGATACAACCCGGACGCGGCAAAACTTGCGTGGGATCGGACCATGGCGTTCTTTGACAAACACCTGCAGTAAGCCGTTCGCGCCGGTTAATGAAGGAACCTGAGAACCGTATCGAACACCACCTGCAGGTTGAATCGACGGGCGACACCGCGGTCAATCTTCTGCAGCGTGCGAGCGGTTTGTCAAAAGGC
>JAIBDF010000086.1 GCA_024679535.1 Chromatiales bacterium | reverse complement strand
GTGGACGCAGACCATGGGGCCGACTGTGCCGCTGAGTAATGCTGATATGGCCAGCGCCTCGTTTACTGCGCCCTCGGTGACGTCGGATACGCTCTTACGCTTCAACCTCGCGGTTACAGACCCGGACGGTCTCAACGACTCGGCCAATGTTGCCGTGACGGTCACCGGCAATGGCACCGGCGGTGGCGGTGGTGGCGGAGCGATCTCGTTGTGGCTGCTGGCGCTGCTGCTATTCGAACGGATGCGTTTTTATTATCGTTTGTTCGCGATCCGGGCCCGTTGAAATAATATCGATAGGAACGCCGGCCAGCTCTTCAATTCGTGCCAGGTAGGCGCGGGCTTTATCCGGCAGCTGTGCGAAGTCGGTGATACCGACCGTTGATTCCTGCCAGCCGGCCCACTCTTCGTAGATCGGTCGGCAGTCGGCGAAACGATCGACAACGACAGGCAGTCCCGAGATTGGCTCGCCGTCCATCGAATAGCCCACACAGATCTGGATGGTTTCCAGTTCATCGAGCACGTCCAGTTTCGTGACACAAAGACCCGACACGCTGCTGTTCACAATCGAACGCCGCAGCGCGACAGCATCGAACCAGCCGCAGCGTCGCGGCCTGCCCGTCGTGGCCCCGAACTCGGCACCGACTCTTGCGATGTGTGCGCCTTGCTCGTCGAACAACTCGGTTGGGAAAGGCCCGGCACCCACACGGGTCGTGTAGGCCTTGACGATGCCGAGAATGTAATCGAGATTGCGCGGTCCAATGCCGGTGCCGGTACTCGCAGCGGCAGCCACGGTATTGGAGGACGTCACGAACGGATACGTTCCATGATCGATGTCCAGGAAACTGCCTTGCGCGCCTTCGAACAGGATGCTCTTGTCCGAATCGGCAAGGTCCTGGAGGATCTGCGTGATATCGGCCGTTATGGGCGCCACGATCTCCGCGTATTCCATCGCCTCGTCCAGGGTCTTGGCAAAGTCGACGGTCTCGGCGCGGAAGTAGTTCTTCAAAAGAAAGTTGTGATAGTCGAGAACCTCACCGAGCTTCGACGCAAAATTTTCGCGAACGAACAGGTCGGAAACCCGTAACGCGCGGCGAGCCACTTTATCTTCGTATGCCGGCCCGATGCCACGACCTGTCGTGCCGATGGCGCTTGCGCCGCGCGCTTTCTCGCGCGCCGCGTCGAGCGCAACGTGTGATGGCAAAATCAATGGGCACCCCGGGCTGATTCGCAGGCGCTCATAGACCGGCACGCCACTCTCGATCAGTGCATTGGCCTCAGTGACCAGCGCATCCAGCGCGAGCACCACGCCATTGCCGATCAGGCATTGCACAACGTCTCGCAAGATACCCGACGGGATGAGATGTAATACCGTTTTCTCACCGTCGATAACGAGTGTGTGGCCGGCGTTATGGCCGCCCTGAAAACGCACAACAGCTGCCGCGCGGTCCGTCAGCAAATCGACGATCTTGCCCTTGCCTTCATCGCCCCACTGGGTGCCGATGACAACTACGTTCTTACCCATGATTTCCTTAGCCTAATTGTGCCGGCGCTTAGCCACGCATGAAAAACAACACCCCAAGACCAATAGCCATAACTATGAGACCGATATTGCGGATCTGATTGTCACTCAGGCGCGTGATTTCCGCCACCATCTGGCGGTATTTTTGCGGCGAGACAAACGGCAGCATGCCCTCGATAATGAGCACCAGGGCAATCGCCGTGAAAATCTCCGTGGCTATTGCTGTTTACCGTCCGACTGATTCAGGTAGCGGAAGAACTCGTTGTTCGGGTCCAGGACGAGAACATCGCCTTCCTTGCCGATCGAATTCCGGTAGGCATCGATGCTGCGGTAGAACGCGTAGAACTCGGGATCCCTGGTGTACGCATTTGCGTAGATCTCTGCCGCACGCGCATCGCCCTCACCACGAATAATCTGTCCGTCACGATTTGCCTCGGCCAGAATAACCGTACGATCCTTATCTGCTGTTGAACGAATCAGGTCAGCGGCCTCGCTACCCTCAGCGCGGGTCTCCGCAGCCACGCGCTTACGTTCTTCACGCATCTGGTTGTAAACCGAGTTTCGAACATCCGATACGAACTCCACCTGCTTCACACGGAAGTCCACCAGCTGGACACCCAGTCCCTGGGCCGTGCCCATGGCATTAGCCAGCATGTCGCGCATGAGCTCTTCACGTTCAACCGAAATTGCTTCCACAATTGTGCGCTTACCAAATTCGGTAACGATCGAGTTCTTGATGATTTCGCGAAGGCGATTCATCGCCACATCCTGAATGCCACCAGTCGACGTATAGAACGACAATTCATCAACAATTTGCCACTTCACGAAATAGTCGACTGTCATCGCCGTACGCTCGAGCGTGAAGACACGCTGCGGTGCATCATCGATTTTCAGGATGCGACTCGGAAACTTGCGGACCGTCTCAATAACGGGAATTTTGAAATGCAGGCCGGGCTCATACTGGGCTGATACGACCTCACCGACGCGTAGCTTGATGGCAAGCTGACGCTCGTTCACGGTAAACGCCGACAGACCGACGATGACAAATGCGAGGCCGATAATTACGACCGCTGGGAATTTAAAGTTATTCATTGACGTGTCCCCCGTTCGCGACCGGATTCCGGATCGTCAGCCTCCGCCGAGCGGCTTGATGTGCCCAGCGAACTCGACGAGCGATTGGCACTTGCATTGGGCAGGTCAACGCCAGAGCGTTGCAGTAACTTGTCCAGCGGCAGATACATCAGGTTGCCACTGCCATCGGTATCGATAATCACCTTGGCTGAACGGCTGTACACCTGTTCGATTGCCTCTATGTACAGGCGATCGCGCGTCACTCGTGGTGCCTTCTGGTACTCGGCCAACAAGGCCTCAAAACGAGCTGCGTCACCTTGCGCATTGGCAATCAGGCGATCCCGATAGGCCTCGGCATCCTGCAGGATGCGCTGCGCCTGGCCGCGCGCCCGAGGGATAATGTCGTTTCGGTAGGTGTTCGCTTCCAGTTCGATTCGATCGCGGTCATTACGCGCTTTCTGCGTATCGTCCACCGCTTCCTGCACAGACTTCGGATAGTCGACCACGTTCAGGTTGATCGATGTCACGGTGAGACCGGTGCCTTCACCGTAGTTTGCGAGCGTATTCTGCAGCTCCTCCATCGTTCGCGCCGGAATCTGCTCGCGACGTTCGCCGATCAGCTCTTCGAGCGAGCTGGTACCGA
Organism: Chromatiales bacterium; assembly: GCA_024679535.1. Classification (GTDB taxonomy): domain Bacteria; phylum Pseudomonadota; class Gammaproteobacteria; order Steroidobacterales; family Woeseiaceae; genus UBA1847. Next base: position 10,488 of record JAIBDF010000086.1, on the reverse strand, counting down.
CCACGCCGCGCAATGCGCTTTCAGTCACGTCCTGCAGCGTAATATCAGGATCCTCGACTTCGAAACTGTAGAGTACCGGATCGGAACGCCGGTACTGGACGACGATATCGATGAACACGTATTGCTCGTCGGCCGTCAGCATTTCGGTCGAGAAATTGTAGTCGTTGACTTCCTGGATATTGACCTTGTCGACCGTTTCGATCGGGTACGGCAAGTGCCAGCGCAGGCCAGGCAACGTCACTGGTTCGACGTAGGCGCCAAATCTTTGCACCACGCCGCGTTCGGCTTCGTCAACGCGATAGAAGCCCGTGAGCCCCCACGCAAGCAACAGCAATACGATGAGTGCGATACCGCCTGCACCACCGGGGCCACCACTGCCACCACTGCCACCGCCAAGAATACTGCCAAAACGCTTCTGCCAGTCCCGTACTATCTGGTCCAGCTCAGCAGGCTCGTCCCCGTCACGTTTCCAGGGGTCTTTGCCATTTCCATTTTCGTTCCACGCCATAATGTTATTCACTCATTAGCTGCAGGTGCCGACCGCTTGACAGCGTTCGACGCCAGTTGATCCTCGGCGAGATTTTCATGCTTAAGGAATCGCCGCAAGTCCTTTTCCGTCATTTTTAGTTCGAGCGTCCAGCCACCATCTTCCAGAACCTCTTCACTAAGGACAGCGCCAAGCTCGAATAGTTTGGCGCGCTGCCGTCCCTGAGCGGATTCAAGGTGAATATGGCGGTGCACGGTTTTCTGTTGCAGGCGTTGGGCAATCGCTTCCTTAAGAAGCTCGAGTCCTTCGCCTGTGACAGCTGAAATCCAGACTGCGCGCCCTTTGTCCTGCCGGTTGTTGGTAACGCGCGGCTGCCTTTCCAGCTTGTCGATCTTATTGTACACCCGTATTTGGGGTACCTGGTCCGCATCGAGCTGCTTCAGGACTGAATTTACCTGACGAACCCGCTGCCAGCGATTCGGATCGCTGGCATCGATAAGGTGCAGGATCAGGTCCGCCTCGCGAGCCTCCTGCAAGGTCGATTTGAACGCCGCAATCAGTTCGTGCGGAAGATCCCGGATAAAACCCACCGTGTCTGCCAGCACCACATGACTGCCCTCCGGCAGATCAAGACGCCTGACCGTCGGATCCAGTGTTGCAAATAATTGGTCCTGAACGTAAACACCGGCATCGGTCAACGCGTTGAATAGCGTCGATTTGCCTGCGTTCGTGTAGCCAACCAGCGCGACCGTTGGGATCTCGGCACGCATCCGATTGCGCCGATTGATCGTGCGGCGGGTATCGACGTGCTCGAGACGCTCGGTTAGCTGGCGAATGCGTTTGCCAACGAGGCGGCGGTCAGTTTCCAGCTGCGTTTCACCGGGGCCGCGCAAACCGATACCACCCTTCTGTCGCTCAAGGTGAGTCCAGCCACGCACCAGGCGTGTGGACAGGTGCCTGAGCTGCGCCAGCTCGACCTGCAACTTGCCTTCGAAGCTGCGGGCGCGCTGCGCGAATATATCGAGAATCAGCCCCGCGCGATCAAGTACACGACAACAAAGCTCCTTCTCGAGGTTGCGCTCCTGACTCGGACTCAATGCAGCGCCAAAGATCACCAGCTCAGCATCGCCGTCTTCGATGAGCTTGCGCAGTTCATCAAGCTTGCCCTTGCCAATGAAGTAGCGGGGATCGGGCCGACGACGAGAACTGAAAAGCTCGCCGGCGATCACTGCACCGGCAGACCGGGACAGCTCAGCAAACTCTTCGCGTTCAGATTCGTCAGGTAATCCGTCGGTACTCGCGTGGACAAGCACTGCTCGCTCGCCACTTTGCGGTCGTTCAAACAATCACGACCTCCCGGACCGGATTCCGCAGTGTGGACTTACTCGTCACCATCTCCAGATTCGTCGTCCGGCAGCGGCAAGCGAACATTGCGCGACGGGACAACTGTCGAAATAGCATGTTTATAGACCATCTGGTTCACGCTGTTCTTCAGCAGGACCACGAACTGGTCAAACGAATCGACCTGCCCCTGCAACTTGATGCCGTTCACGAGGTAAATCGATACGGGAACCTTTTCCTTACGCAGGATGTTCAGGAATGGATCTTGAAGTGTTTGCCCTTTAGCCATATTGGGTCTCCTTATTCTTATTGATTTTGAAGATCGCGTCCCGGTGGCGCCGGGGTGCCCTAACGGCGGTCTTCAGCCTAAGCGTTTAAAAAGTCTATCACAGGGACTGCGCCAGAAAACCCGATATAGCGTCGATCGCACCGGCTTCAAGGGGGTTTGCAAGTAATACTTTGGTCTCGGATCGGAGCCAGGTGATCTGTCGCTTGGCCAGTTGACGGGTCGCAAACAGGGCCCGATCCCGCGCCTCCTCCAGACTCCAGGCGCCCTCCAGGTACCGCCAGAACTGGCGATAGCCCACGGAACGCATCGCAGGACAGTCCGCGGCCAGGCCTGGCCGTTCCCTGAGCCGCTTCATCTCGTCAATAAAACCGCCATCGATCATGAGGTCCAGGCGCCTCTCGATCCGCTCATGCAACAACGATCGTGGCTCGATGTTCAAACCGACCTTCAGATACCCGATATCGTCTCTTGCCGGTGCAGAGTTGCGCTGCCAGTCTGACAGGGGTTGACCACTTGAACGATAAACCTCCAGCGCGCGTTGGATACGCTGCCGGTCCTGCGGTTTGATGCGCTGCGCCGCGTCAGGGTCAACGGCCCGGAGTTCCTCGTGCAGTGCGGGCCAGCCCTTCTCAGCAGCCTCGGCATCAATGGCACGACGCAGTGCTTCGTCCGCCGACGGCAACTCGGCGATGCCCTCGGTGAGCGCCCGGAAGTACATCATCGTCCCGCCGACCAGCAACGGAATACGCCCTGCCGCAAGAATGTCATCCATTTCCCGGTATGCGTCGCGCACGAACTCACCCGCGGAGTAACTCTCCTCCGGCTCACGAATATCTATGAGTCGGTGTGGGGTACGTGCGAGCGTATCCCGATCCGGTTTGGCCGTGCCGATGTCCATGCCGCGATAGACCAGCGCCGAATCAACACTGATCAGGTCGCAGGGAAACCGTTGGCACAGACTGATGGCGAGATCGGTCTTGCCCGACGCAGTCGGGCCCATCAGCAATATCGCCGTTTGCGTCATCCGAGTGTGTCAGCGACCGCGCAGGAACAGCCGATCGAGTTCGGACATCGTAATCGTCGTCCAGGTCGGGCGGCCGTGATTGCACTGGTCAGCACGCTCCGTCATTTCCATCTCGCGAAGCAAGGCGTTCATTTCATCGAGCGTCAGCAGGCGGTTGGCGCGCACTGAATGATGACAGGCCATCGTCGCCAGGAAATCGTCGCTCGCGTCATCAACTCGATTGCTTTGCCCGGATTCCGACAGATCGGCCAGGACGTCGCGCAACAGTGACTCAACATCGGCATTGCGCAGCAGCGCCGGTACCTCACGCACCGTTAGCGTAGTCGGTCCCGAACGGTCGACGACAAGTCCCAGCTGTTCCAGGGCAGCACCCGAATGCTCGACAAGGTTCGCCTCGCTTTGTGCAACCGAAACCGTTTCCGGCACGAGCAACGGCTGGCGAACCAATGCACGATCGTCGTAGCTCTGCTTGAGTTTTTCGTACGTTATGCGCTCATGCGCCGCATGCATGTCAACAACAACCAGGCCATCTTTGTTCTCGGCAAGAATGTAGACGCCTGCGAGTTGCGCGACAGCGAAACCGAGCGGCGGCACCTCGGTGGTGTGCTCCGGCACGTCGGCCAGCGATGGCGCCGTCGCCATAGCTCGATAGGTCGCCAGGGTTTCGCGTACGGCTGAAGAAGACGGTCCATGCGGCAACGGCATCCTCCCCTGGTCGAAGACGGTATTGCGCGTCATGGGGATCGGCGTGACGTCGTGGCCACCTGGCCGCGTGTCCTTGAGCGCCACTTCCACGGCTTGCGATACGACACCGTGCACGCGGCGGCCGTCCCTGAACCGAACCTCGTGTTTCGCAGGATGCGCATTGGCATCGACACCTTTCGGGTCCATCGTCAGATCGAGCACATAGGCCGGATAGCGGCCGTGAAACAGCACATCCCGGTAGGCATGGCGGACGGCATGCGCCAGCGTCTTGTCTGAGACGCTGCGGCCGTTCACGAACCAGAACTGCAGATCAGGCTGACTGCGGTTAAATGTTGGCAATGCAATCCAGCCTGCCAGAGCGATACCCTCCACCTCGCGCTCGATATGCACACACTGCTCGGCGAACGCGTCGCCGCAGATCTTCGCTATGCGCTGTCGCCGCGTGTCTTCGTTTTTGGCCGCAACGAGTTGCAGGACCGTGCGCTGGTTGTGCGTCAGTGTGAATGCAATCTCGGGACGCGACAGTGCAAGTCGCCGGATCCACTTCTCGATGTGTCCGAACTCGGTTCTCTCGGTACGCAGAAACCGGCGCCGCGCCGGCGTGTTGTAGAACAGATCATGGACCTCGACGGTCGTTCCCTGCGGGTGTGCTGCCGGCACCGGGCTGCTGATCTCACCGCTATCAGCTTCGACCTGCCAGGCCGAATCTTCATCCAGCGAGCGGGAACAGAGCGTGAGCCTCGCGACCGACGCGATACTCGGCAGCGCTTCACCGCGAAACCCGAGTGAAGCAACGGCTTCGAGATCATCAAGACTGGAGATCTTGCTGGTGGCGTGCCGTGACAGCGCAAGCGCCAGTTCTGACTGGCTAATGCCTTTGCCGTCATCGCGAATACGCATCAGCTTCTGCCCACCCGCAACGATATCGATCTGCACTGCCTGCGCACCCGCGTCCAGACTGTTCTCCACGAGTTCCTTGACCACAGACGCCGGCCGCTCGACGACCTCGCCGGCAGCGATCTGGTTAATCAGGTGACTGGGGAGTTGCTGGATGGGCATAACGAAACACGGCGCCAAAGGGGCGCCATTTTTTCAGATCAGGAAGGAAAAGTCCCCTATCCGCCAGCGAAGATCGGAATACTCAACGTCTGGCCGACTCGAATCTTGTCACTGGAGAGCTTATTCGCGCGGCGGATATCCGCAGCCCGCACGTTGTAGCGTTCGGCAATCTGCGACACCGTATCACCGCGAGCCACCACGTAACGAACCTGTTTCGCCGGCTGGCGCCTGAGGTCCATTGCTATCTGTGTGTCCGGCGGAGGGTTCGTATAGAAGTAGTTACGAATCCCCGAAAGGACGGCATTTGCCAGTCGCCCCTGGTGGCCCTTGTCCCTGAGTTTCGCTTCCTCGGCGGGATTGGATATAAAGGCGGCTTCGACCAGGATTGAGGGCAGATCGGGCGACTTCAGTACCAGGAAACCTGCCTGCTGCACCGCGCTGCGATGCATCTTCGTAACCTGGCCCATCTGCTTCGCAATGTTATTGCCGACGTCGAGGCTCGCACTCAGCGACGCATTTTGCGACAGGTCCATGAGAACCGAGGCGAGCACGTCATCCTTGCCCTTCAACGACACGCCACCGACACTTACCGCTGCATTCTCACGCTGGGCGAGTTGCATGGCCGCTTCATCACTCGCACCCTTGAGCGAGAGCGCATACACCGAGGCGCCTCTTGCCCGCGGGTCGTCCACCGCATCGGCATGAATCGAAACAAACAGATCCGCCTTGTTGCGGCGCGCAATTGCTGTGCGTTCGCGATGATCCACATAGACATCACTGTTGCGAATAAGCACGGCCTTCATTCCGGGTTCGGCATTGATCCGCTTCGCCAGCTGACGGCTGATCTGCAGCGCGACATCTTTTTCGCGAGTCCGCCGCTGCCCGACAGCACCAGGATCATGGCCACCGTGTCCTGCATCGATGGCGATGACGATATCGCGGCCCGGCCGGTATTCCTCTGACGCACGCTTGACCGTCGCCGGACCATTGGTCTGCTGCAGATCGATAACAAGCCGGTCGCCGTAGGTGGCATTGGGGCCGGCAGTGAATGTCCGTGAGCGAACGGCAGTATTGAGATCGAGCACCACGCGAAGCTGGCCGTCCGCGCGCACGGCGCTGCGGATCGAGCGAACGGCGCCCGCACCTTGCGGCATGGACTTCAGCGCCTTAGCGAGGCGACTGTCTTTCAGGTCGATAACGAGGCGATCGGGGCCGCGGAGGGTGAAAATGCTGTGATGTACGGACTGGCTAAGGTCCAGAACAACGCGCGTTTTGTTACTTTCCGACCATATACGGACATTTTCAACGGTGGAACCGGCAAACGCGATGGAAGTCAGCGTGAGTAGCAGCGCACACGTTGTGAGTCTCAGTTGGAACATCTTGGAGAATCGCGAAGCCAGATTTATGGATTATGTCGGGTGAGTATACAAACATGTGCACAAAATCCAATAGTTTTCACTGAAAAATTATAGAGATACCCCCCCTTCTTAATCTTCTCAATGAGAGGGGACAGTCACCTTGATGTTTAGGTGACTGTCACTAATTGGTGTTTTGATGATTAGGTGACTGTCACTATTTGGTGGCGGCAATGAGTTTGCCTCTCTCGCTGAGGCCGGTGACCTCGATCGAGCGGCCAGCGCCGTGGTAGGACAGAGTGATCGCTAAGTCCGCCTGGCCGGTCAGACCCGGTGCCCGATCCGGCCATTCCACGATTCGGCAGCCGTCGTCCAGCTCATTCCAACCCAGGTAGCGAAGCTCGTCCTCACCAGAAACACGATACAAATCGACGTGATAGATATTCCCTCTTGCCAGATTATAGGGCTCTACCAAGGTGTACGTCGGGCTGGGAACCGCGCCCCTGTGCCCAGCGGCCTTGATAAATGCCCGTGCAAGAGTCGATTTGCCCGCCCCCAGCTCCCCGGTCAACAGTAGTGTCCAACCCGCCAGGTCCTGTGGCAGTGCATCGAGCAATTCCCGGCCAAATGCTGTGGTGGCCGCCTCGTCAGGAAGGAACCGCTTCATGGATTCAGCACGGCCCGCAACTCAGCCATCAGGTCTGAGGCGAGCATGCCGCGCTCACCTGCCAGCGCAGCACGGTCACCCGCCCGGGCATGCGCCTCAACACCGATCGCTGCGGCATCCGTCATATTCAGACCTTGCGCCAGCAACCCGGCGACAATGCCCGTCAGAACATCGCCCATGCCGGGTGCCGCCATGCCCGGATTGCCCGATACGCAAAGGACGGGCGTCGAATCGGTCGACACCAGCGACCCTGAGCCCTTCAGGACGGCCGTACCGCCGTATTTTTCCGCCAATGCGGCCAGCGCAGCTGGTCGATCGGCCTGAATGTCAGCGGTGCTCGTATTGAGCAACGTTGCCGCTTCCCCGGGGTGCGGCGTAATGACCCGGTTATGCGCATTATTGGGAGTTTTCGCCAGCAAATTCAGGGCGTCCGCATCCCAGACAGCCGGCAGTGGTGACTCTGCGACCTCGTCATACAGCGCCTGCGCCCACTCAGACTGACCCAGACCCGGCCCAAGAGCGACAACGTCAGCGTTTTCGAGCAATGGCGCCAGGTCCGCTGCACCGGTGACACCGTGCGACATGAGTTCAGGCCTGGTCGCAACAAGAATGGCCGCGTGGCTGGGGTGAGTTGCAATACTGACTCGCCCTGCTCCGGCCCGCAGCGCCGCCTCACCAGCAAGACGTATGGCGCCAGGCATGCCTTGCCCACCGCCGATCACCAGGACATGCCCGAAGTCGCCCTTATGCGCGCCGCGCGCCCTGGGTTTCAGAGCGGCTGCGAGCTGTAGGTCGTCAATGCAGCGATAGGCCGGGGCTATTTCGCTGCGATAGCTTTCGGGTATCTCGAGATCCGCGAACCGGATGGCACCACAATGCGCCGGCGCATCGCCAAGAAACAATCCGGATTTCAGGCCGACGAAGGTCACCGTCATATCCGCCCGGACCGCGGTTCCCAGCACTTTGCCGGTGTCGCCGTGGATTCCGGTTGGGATATCGAGCGACACGACCGGAGCCGGATGCGCATTGATCCGTGCTACTGCGTCCGCAAAATCACCGCTGACCTCGCGTTCGAGGCCACTACCCAGGATGCCGTCGACAAGCAGGTCGGCCTGATCATCAAGATCGCCGGCCCAGGGCATGACCACTCCTCCTTCGGCAGTAAAATCGCCCCAGGCGGTCGCAGCATCGCCTGTCAGCTTGTCAACATCGACGAGCGTGAGTACGGACACCACGATCCCATCGTGCGCGGCCAGGCGCGCCATGACGTAGCCGTCGCCGCCGTTGTTGCCTGCACCACAAATGATCTGCCAGCGTCGAGCGTCGGGGAATCGTTGCCGGACCTCGCGCATCGCGGCGGCCGCGGCTCGTGCCATCAGCGTGCAGCCGGGGACGCCATGGTCCTCAATAGCCGTTCGGTCCGTTTCACGCACGGCAGCGACTGAATAGATGTTGGCGGGCAAGTTCGGCATCAGGACGATTATACTGATCCAGCTTCGAAAACTACCTCGCGAACGTACATTGACCCGCAAAGCAGACCAATACGGCAATACCGATATGACGGCTCTCAAGGCAGAGATCGTCGACTGGTGCGGTGAACTCGGTTTCCAGCAGGCCGGCGTCAGCGACATTAACCTCGAGCTTGCCGAACGCCGTCTGAACGAATGGCTTACTCAGCGGTTCCACGGATCGATGCACTACATGGAGCGGCACGGCAGCAAGCGCAGCCATCCGGAGGAACTGGTGCCAGGGACCGTGCGCGTAATCTCCGTGCGTATGGATTACCTTGTGGACGAACAGGACCACGCCAAAGCGCTCCTCGACCACGAATCACAAGCTTATATCTCCCGCTATGCGCTCGGCCGCGACTATCACAAGGTGATGCGCCGCCGATTGCGTACGCTGTCGCGGCGCATCGAGGAGCGAATTGGCGAGTTTGGTTATCGCGTGTTTGTGGACAGCGCGCCGGTTCTCGAAAAGGCACTGGCTGAGAAAGCCGGACTGGGTTGGGTTGGCAAGCACACCAACGTTATCAATCGCGACGAAGGTTCATGGTTCTTCCTCGGGGAGCTGTATACCGACCTGCCGTTACCGATTGATGAACCCGAAGTGTCCCATTGCGGAACGTGTACCGCCTGTATCGACGTGTGCCCAACCGACGCGATCGTCGCGCCCTATTCGCTGGATGCGCGCCGCTGCATCTCGTATCTCACGATTGAGTCGAAGGACTCGATCCCGCACGAATTTCGCAAAGCGATAGGCAATCGTATTTACGGTTGTGACGACTGCCAGCTGTTCTGCCCATGGAACAAATTTGCTACGCGTACGAGCGAGGCCGATTTTGCGCCGCGGCACGATCTCGATACCGCCTCACTGGTTGATTTGTTTGCCTGGAGCAGAGAGACCTTTCTGGAAAAAACAGAAGGAAGTGCAATTCGCCGTATTGGCCATGAACAGTGGCTGCGCAACATTGCAGTTGCGCTCGGCAACGCAAAAACAACGCCCGAGGTTGTCGCAGCGCTCAAGTCACGGCAGCATGACGTATCCGCTATGGTAATCGAACACGTCACCTGGGCGCTTGCGCAACACGCACAGGAATAATTGGAGAACAATAATGTTCAAGGCACCGAAATCTGCCTATCTCGTGCCCTTCGACGGCAGCTTTAAAGTGGCGGCAGCCAGCACCGCGCCGACAACCGACGGCAAACCGCACAAAGGCAAGCATCGACGCCAGCGCACTGAAGATCTGAATAAACTACAGCGTGTCCTCGCGGCGGGCGACAAGCACTCGATTCTGCTCGTGTTCCAGGCAATGGATGCTGCAGGTAAGGACAGCACGATTCGTTCCGTGATGCAGGGCGTCGATCCGTCGGGCTGCCAGGTCTTCAGTTTCAAGAAGCCTTCGAACCTCGAACTCGACCACGATTTCCTCTGGCGCACCACCTGCCGCCTGCCTGAGCGCGGGCGCATCGGCATATTCAATCGCAGTCAGTATGAAGAAGTGCTCGTGGTTCGCGTGCACCCTAAAATACTTGGATACCAGAAGCTTCCAGGCAAAATCGATATGGAAACCGTCTGGGACGATCGACTGACCTCGATTCGCCAGCAGGAAGAACATCTCGCGCGCAATGGCACGGTAATTCTCAAGTTCTGGCTCAACGTCTCCAAGGACGAACAGAAACGCCGCTTCCTGTCACGTCTCGACGACGCCGAAAAGAACTGGAAATTTGAGCCTAACGACGTAAAGGAACGTCGCCATTGGGACGATTACATGCGCGCCTACGAGGACGCGCTGAATGCTACCTCGCGGCCATGGGCGCCATGGTATGCCATTCCTGCTGATGACAAACCCTACATGCGGGCACGCGTCGCGGACACCATCATTGATGCTATGCAGAGCATCGGCCTGCAGTACCCCAAGCCCGCCGCAGAAAATCGGGCAGAGTTCGCAGAGGCACGAAAAGAGCTTTGCGACGATAAATAGTGACGCAGTTCACACCCGTTATGTGGGCTGGTCGGCAGTCCGCGATTGCTATTCGCGCGAGAATAGCCTGATGCAGG
>JAIBDF010000122.1 GCA_024679535.1 Chromatiales bacterium | reverse complement strand
CGGGTAATGTCGGGGGTATTTTCGTCCACGAACGTCATGGCCGGAGTTTCGATCTGCCCCGATTTGGCGGCTGGTGGGGGCACGACAAAGCCACTCGCTTCCAGATGAAAAACGGCTTCCAGCCAATGGCAGGCGCGGAAGGCTGGCAGCTGAGCAACGTGCCGATTCTCGGTATGGCCGCAATGAAGGCGTCACTCGAGGTCTTCGCAGAAGCCGGTATGCCCGCGCTCCGGGAGAAGAGTGAGAAGCTTACGGGCTACCTCGAGTACACGATCGACATGCTGGCGGCAGAATTTCCGGATGCCGACATCAGCCTGATTACGCCACGAATTCCTAAGCAACGCGGTTGCCAGATTTCGATGGACGTGGCGGGGCGTGAGCGTAAGTTGTTCGACGACATGATCGCGGCCGGCATCATTGCCGATTTTCGCGAGCCCTGCGTTATTCGCATGGCGCCCGTGCCGCTCTACAACTCGTTCGAGGATGTCTTCACGTTCGGTAAGGTAATGCGACAGTTGCTGGCGCAGGGATAACGGTCGATGCACAAAAAGACGATTACCGTCGCGGGAGGAGGGCCGGTCGGGACCTTGCTCGCTATCTCGCTGGCTCGTCATGGTTACAAGGTTGGGCTGTATGAGGGGCGGCCGGACTCGCGGCAAACCAGTATCTACCAGGGCAGGTCGATCAACATCGCGCTGTCCGATCGAGGATGGACGTCGCTCGAGAAGGTCGGTATCAGCGCCGACATCAAGGCCAATGCGATCCCGATGTATCACCGCGCTATCCACGATATCGATGGTGAAATCAGCAAGCTGTCGTATGGCAAGGAAGGTGACGCCATCTGGTCGGTATCGCGCGGCGGTATCAATGAGCGGCTGCTCGATATTGCTGATGCGGAGCCGAACATAACAACGCATTTCGAGCAGCGGCTGGTCAACGTGGATTTCAACACGGCGAGTGCAGTCTTTCAGACAGCGGGCGAGCATGAGGTTACGGTCGACGCGGATTATCTCTTCGGCGCGGATGGTGCGAATTCGAAGGTGCGGCGGCTCGCCCATAATCTGCCGAGATTCAGCTACAGTCAGACTTACATGCCGCAGAGCTACATTGAGCTGAACATTCCCGCAAATGCGGATGGTTCGCACAAGCTCGAGAAAAACGCGCTGCATATCTGGCCGCGCAAGGATTTCATGCTGATTGCGTTGCCCAATAACGATGGCACGTTTACCTGCACGCTGTTCCTGAACTACTCGGGCGATCCGTCGTTCGAGGGGTTGCGGGAGCGCTCTGATGTCGAGGCGTTTTTCGAGTCGAACTTCCCGGACGCGATGGCTTATCTGGACCGGCCGGTAGACGTGTTCATGGAAAAGACAGCATCGCCGCTGTTCCTCGTCCAGGTGTTCCCGTGGTCATTCAACCGCAAGGTGGCTCTCATCGGTGATGCAGCCCATGCAATCGTGCCGTTCTACGGTCAGGGCATGAACTGCGGCTTCGAAGACTGCGCCGAACTGCACTCGCTGATCAGTCAATACGAGCACGACTGGGACGAGATCTTTCCGGCGTACGAAAATGCGCGCAAGCCAAACGGCGATGCCATTGCGGAGTTGTCGAAACGCAATTTTGTTGAGATGAGCGACCTGTCGGGCGACCCGATGTTCCAGCTTCGCAAGAAGATTGAGGCGAAGTTTCACGCCGCGCATCCTGACATCTGGACGCCACTTTATTCGATGGTGACGTTCTCGCCGGAGGTGCCATATTCCGAGGCGTTACATGTCGGGGACGTGCAACAACACATCATGGACCAGATCATGCAATTGCCGGAGATTGAAAGCGACTGGGATGAACCCTGCGTGATGGACCAGTTATACAAACTGGCGACCGCACGTCTCTAGACGATGGCCAGGCTGTGCGACAGATTCTTGGTGATCATGTAGTTGTACAGACCTTCGGTACCACCTTCACGGCCATAACCACTCGATTTCACGCCGCCGAATGGCGTCTCCGGCAGAGAGGCTTCGAGCGTGTTGATCGATAGATTGCCAGCCTCCACGCCCTCGACCATACGATCCACGTAATCGGCCCGGTTGGTGAAGCCGTAAGCCGCCAGGCCGTAAGGTACGGAGTTTGCCTTTGCGATGGCCTCATCGAGCGAAGCGACGGGGTTAATGATGGCCAGCGGACCAAAGGGTTCTTCCTGCATCACGTGTGCATCGTCGGGCACATTTGCCAGCACCGTCGGCTGAAAGAAATAGCCCCTGCCATCCAGCCTGCATCCGCCGGTTCTGATTTCGGCACCGCGCTCACGCGCGTCCTCGACCAGGCCCGTCAGTGCGGCGACCCTGCGGTCATTGGCGAGTGGGCCCATTTCAACGCCGGGTTCCACGCCGTTGCCGACTACAGTCATGGCAGCGCGCCGCACGAAGATCTTTAAGTAGGTTTCAAAAATACTTTCATGCACAAAGAAGCGCGTGGGCGATGTGCATACCTGGCCCGCGTTACGCATCTTTCGAACAGCGCCAGTGATAGCGGCCGCTTCGACGTCGGTGTCTTCACAGACGATGACCGGCGCATGGCCGCCCAGCTCCATCAGGACCGGGGTCATGTGTTGTGCGGCCAACGTCGTGAGATGTTTGCCAACCCCGGTTGAACCTGTAAATGCGACCAACCGAACCTGCTCCTGCCTGATCAGGTGGTCGGAGATCTCGGCTGGCGTGCCGAATACCATGTTCAACACACCCGGAGGCAGGCCCGCGTCATGCAGTGCCCTTGCGATGTGCAATGCACCGGCAGGGGTTTCTTCGGCGGCCTTGAGAATAATTGAACAACCGGCGGCGATGGCTCCGGCGATCTTTCGGCACGGCTGGCTCATCGGAAAATTCCAGGGTGAAAATGCAGCGACGATGCCGATCGGCTGGTGATGCACGATATACCTGACGCCTGGTGCGCTCGGGATGACGCGCCCATAGGTACGCGTTGCTTCCCCCGCGTCCCATTCGAAGAACTCGCAGCCGCGAATAACCTCGAGTCGGGCCTGGTCCAGGGGCTTGCCATGTTCCGCAGTGATTGCGGTAGCGATAGCCTCCTGCCGCTCACGCATGAGTTTCGCTGCCTTAAAGAGGACATTGGCCCGGTCTACCGGGGCTGTTTTGCTCCAGACCCTGAATCCTGTGGCTGCCGCTTCCAGGGCATCGTCCAGGTCCTGCCGATCCGCATGTGGCAGGCGCCCGATCTCCTCTTCCGTGGCCGGATTCAGGACCGGCATGTCGTTGGCCGTCGTGCGCCATTCGCCGTTGATATAGAGATGCAGGTCTGGATAGGTGGTCATCGAGTTTCTCGTATGCATACCGGATTATAAGTATATTCTGCCCATGGCTACTATTTACTCGAAACTTGATGCGAAAGACCATGCCCGCGAGAACATGCGCGGGATCTGGGCGGCCGCACTCAACCCGTTTGCTGACGATCTCTCGCTGGACGAATCCGGCCTGCGCGCGAACATTCGTCACTGGATCGACGATCTCGATATCCAGGGATTGTTCATTGCAGGAAAGCAGGGCGAGTATTTCTCAATGAGCCTCGACGAGCGCAAACGCAACTTCGAGATTGCGGTCGAGGAATGCGGCGATCAGGCCGGAGTCATCGTATCGGTGTCGGATCAGAATTTCGATACGGTGCTTGATCTATCGCTTCACGCACAGAATTGCGGGGCCGATTACATCGTCGTTCACGCGCCCGTGTTGAGCTTCATTCACGACCGCGGCGAGGTCCTGTATCAGTACTACAAGGCACTCTGCGATCGTCTTGATATTGGCATCGCTATGTGGAGCCACCCGGATTCCGGCTACCTGATGCAGCCAGAGGAGTGCGCGCGCATTGCGGACCTTCCCAACATCGTTGCGATCAAATACTCGGTGCCGCGTGACATGTATGTGCAGCTGACGCACATGGTCGGTGACAAGATCCAGGTATCCACGTCGGCGGAAGACGACTGGCTGGACAACATCGAGGAACTCGGGTGGCAGCTCTATCTTTGTTCTTCGCCGCCGTACCATTTGCAGACCAGGAATGACAAGCGCATGGATGAATACACGCGTCTCGCCTTTGCCGGCAATTTCGAGGAAGCGCGGCGCGTGTGTGACAGTCTCAATCCTGTACGCGAGGCGATGGCGCGCTCGAGACCGGCCGACAAGCCACAGGCATTCGGCAAATACTGGCAGGAGTTACTCGGCCAGGTTGGGGGGCGCGTGCGACCGCCGATGCTCGAGCTTAGCGATGCAGAGAAAGCGCTTGTTCGGGAAGCATTCGAGACCTGCGGCCTGCAGCCTTAGGCAGCAGCCGATCGCGGCGCTGGCGCGGCCGGGTGGAATGTCTGTCAACGTTGCCCTTTGACCTGTATGACGCGCGGCAGACGTTTATCCAGGCGCACGGCAGTGAGTTGGCGTCCCCAGACGCAGCCTGTGTCAAGGCTGATCAGATCCGGTAGCACAATCAGTCCGAGTGCCGACCAGTGGCCGAAAGCAACGCGTGAGCCGAACCATTTTGGATCGTCCGCGTCGAACCATGGGCGCAAGCCTTTGCGCGCTCGCCACGGCGAGCCACTGAAATTAAGGTCGAGATGGTCATCGGCCGTCACCATGCGCATGCGCGTAAGACAGTTGATAATGAAGCGCAGCCGTTTGTATCCGGACAACTTGTTCGACCATGCATTGGGCGTGTTGCCGTACATTTTGCCGAGTACATTCGGATAGTCTTTGCTCTGCAGCGCTGCTTCGACTTCTTGGGCGTGCGCCAGCGTCCTTTTTATGCTCCAGCGTGGGTGTGTGCCCGCGTGGACGAGGAGGGTGTCGAGTTTCTTGTCGTAGTGCGCGAGCGGGCGGTGACGAAGCCAGTCGCAGAGTTCGTCGGCATCGCTGGCGTTGAGGAGTTTTTCGAGCGTCCCGAAGCGCCTGCCAAAGCGGACAGCGCCGGCATGCAGCGCCAGCAGGTGCAGGTCATGATTGCCGAGTACGGTCACGGCGGAATCACCCAGGTCACGAACGAAACGCAGTGCCTTTAGTGATTTGGGCCCGCGATTGACGATATCGCCGACCAGCCAGAGGGTGTCTTTGGACGGCTCGAAAGCGAGTTCGTCTAGCAGTCTTCGGAAGGGGTCGTAACAACCCTGCAAATCGCCGATTGCGTAGACGGCCATCCGAATGTCCTAGTGCAGGAGACCCGGCACAGCGAGCGTGAAAGCCGCGATAGGTGCATCGAAACTCGCACCGGTGTCAGTTTCCATGCGATACAGACCCTGCATAGCCCCCACCGGCGTTGCCAGTACAGCGCCGCTCGAGTAGCGGAAGCGTTCACCAGGGTTCAGATGCGGCTGTTCGCCCACAACGCCGTCACCGCTGACTTCCTGTACCTTGCCGTTCGCGTCGGTGATGATCCAATGACGACTTAGTAGTGTCGCCGGGACGGCGCCCACGTTGGATATTGTAATCGTGTAGGCAAATACGTAACGATCCGCATCGGGCTCGGACTGGTCGTCGATGTAGCTCGTGTTCACATTGATGCGAATATCGTATTGGTTGTTTTCCATGCGTACATTCTAACGTGATTTCTGCCGCAGGTGATTGCTCAACCGAATGTAGTCGGCGATGGATACCTGTTCGGGCCGCACGCCGGCGTCGATCCCAACAGCTTCGAAGTCACCCGGCTCGGTCACTTTCTTCAGCGAGTTGCGCAAAGTCTTGCGCCGTTGCATGAATGCTGTCGCGACCAGTGTAGACAGCCCGGGCTCATCGACAATGTCATAGGTACCCGGAGGCAGCGGGTCGAGGCGCACAACGGCAGACATAACGTCAGGAGGCGGGGCGAACGCATCGCGATCGACATCGAACAGGGACTCCACGCGCAGGTGGCAACCGAGCATGATGCCGAGACGTCCATAAGCTTTGCTGCCGGGCGACGCCGCCATGCGGGCAACCACTTCCTTTTGCAGCATGAAGTGCATGTCGAGAATGTTGTCACGGTATTTCAGCAGGTGAAACAGTAGCGGCGTCGAGATGTTATAGGGCAGGTTGCCAACAATTCGAATCCGTTGCCCCAGGGTCGAAAAATCGAAGCGCAGTGCGTCCGCCTCATGCACCGTTACGTTGGGATTGCCTTTGTATTGGCGACGCAGGCGCGCGACGAGATCGCGGTCCAGTTCCACCGCATGCAGGTGCCCGGCGTTACGGGCAAGCGCATCGGTAATAGCACCCTGCCCGGGACCGATTTCAACAATTACATCGTCTTTGGTCGGGTGTATGGCCCGGATGATGGCATCGATAACGCCGGGATCGGTCAGGAAGTGCTGACCAAAACGTTTGCGCGGGCGGTGATTGGCCATCAGCTTTGCGCCATGATGGCTGCAAGCTCGACGGCCGCCAGCAGGCTCCCCGGGTCGGCGGATCCGGTGCCGGCAATATCGAAGGCTGTACCGTGATCAACGGAAGTACGAATGATGGGCAAACCGAGCGTAACGTTGACCGCGTGTCCAAAACCCGCGTACTTGAGCACCGGCAGGCCCTGGTCGTGGTACATCGCGAGCACTGCATCCTTGTGACCCGCGGCGGGCGTGAACGCCGTGTCCGCCGGCATCGGCCCACGCAGCCTGAGACCTTCGGCGCGAAGTTCATCAAGTGCCGGTACCATGAGTTCGATCTCTTCCCGACCCAGGAGACCCTCTTCGCCCGCGTGGGGATTCAGGCCACAAACAACGATATCCGGTTCATCGATACCGAACTTGTCTCTCAGGTCCGCGTTCAGAATGCGCAGCACGTGTTTGAGAATGTCAGGCGTGAGGTAGTCGGCCACGTCGCGCAGCGGCATGTGCGTGCTCGCCAGCGCAACGCGCAGCTCGCCGGCAACGAGCATCATGACGGGATGAGAGGCGGCGGTTACCGCTGCGAGAAATTCGGTGTGACCGGTAAACGGCACGCCACTGTCGGCAACGACGCTTTTCGCAAGCGGTGCCGTAACCATGCCGGCGAATTCTCCGGCGAGGCAGCCGTTCGCTGCCGTACGAAGGCCATCAAGCAGGGTACCGGCATTTGCGGGGTCCGGTTGACCGGCCTCGACATTGACCGGAAAGGGCATGTCGATGACGCGCAGGCGCTCGTCGAGCTGCCGCTGATCGCCGATGACGACGAGATCCCTGGCGTATGGACTGTCAACCAGGGCGTTACACAGCTCTGGCCCAACACCGGCGGGCTCGCCGGCGGTGATTACAAGAGGTTTGGTGAGGGCCACAGCATGTCAGCGTCTGAATACTAGATGCGCGTCTCGACGAACGCTTCGTCACGCAGGCGCTGCATCCAGATCTGTGACTCTTCCTCCATCTTGTCCTGGCGAATCTTGGCTGCACAGTTACGCTGTTTCAGATCCTCGGTGTTGTCGTAAACGCGACGTTCCATGACCTCGAGAATATGCCAGCCAAACTGCGTCCGGAATGGTTCGGAGATGACGCCTATTTCGCTGTCGCGAATGGTCTGGGCAAACTCGGGAGCGTAGCTTTGGGGATCGGCCCAGCCAAGCTCACCGCCAAGGTTGGACGAGCCCGGATCATCGGACAGCAACTTGGCCTGCTCACCAAAATCTTCTTCGCCGGCACGGATCTTTGCGAGCGCTTCATCAAGTCGCTGTTTCGCCGTTGCGTCATCGATGATCTCGTTTGGCATAATCAGGATGTGGCGCGCATTAACCTGCTCGATTTCGCTGCGCTCATCGGCGCTGCGCAGGTCGTCGACTTTAACGATGTGGTAGCTGCTGGCGGCACGAATGGGGGCCGCGACATCGCCTTTGCCGAGATCCTGCAGCACGTCGGTAAACAGCGTAGGAACCTGTTGTCCCTGCATCCAGCCAAGCGCGCCACCTTCGAGCGCCGTCGGACCGGCCGAGTAGCGAACGGCCATCTCGCGAAAATCGGCACCGTTCTGAATCTGGGCGTACACCTGGTTGGCGAGATCTTCAACTTCCTGAGCCTCGTCAGCACTGGCGCCTTCCGGCATCGTGAAGAGGATGTGGGACAGCGAATATTCCGAGTTAGCTACGACATTGCCCTCGAGATCAGCAACACACTGTTCAATCTCGCGCTCCGAAACGTTAATGCTCTCCCCAACTTCGATGCTGCGCAGATTGCTGATAGTGATTTCATCCCGCAATTGCCGGCGGAACTCACCGTAGTCGACACCGTCGGCGGCAAGCAAACGCGGCATGTCTTCGAAAGGCACACCGTTTTCCTGGGCGATATTCCCAATTGCGCGGTTGAGCATTTCGTCACTGACATTCAGGCCGATGCGCTCAGCTCGTTGCAGCTGGATTTCGGAGAGAATCAGGCGCTCAAGGATCTGCTCCTGTATTACCTCGGCCGGCGGCAACTGTATACCCTGTGTGGCTGCGCGCGCGCTAATGACCTCCAGTTGCTCACTCAGTTGGCTCTTGAGGACCACACCCTCATTGACGATGGCAACGACGCCGTCCAGAAACTCTCCCGTCTCGGAGAGTTCGTCAGCGACGACAACGGGCGCAGCGATCAATGCGACGAAAGCGCATAAACTATTGAATTTTAACAATTTTTACTACCGAGGATCTGCAGAATAGCCAAGAATACCACGTTCGAGGAGTTTGTCGGCTGCTGTGCCGACGCTCGTCATTCCTTTCAGTACCAATTGCAGACCAAACGAGGAATCGCGAGTTCCATCACGTGTTGATATGTGGCGGCGGGAAACCAGGCGCAACCCCCAGCAGCAGCTCTCGTACTCGAGGCCAAAAAATTGCTCCAGGACTTCCTCGTCGCGGAATGAAAAGTTGTAGCGGCCGACAAAATTCCAGTTTGAGGCCATCGGCCATGACCACGAAAAATCGCCTTGCTCGAGTGAATCCCGACGGAAGCGATACGCGAGGTTGAGGATTCGGTTGG
>JAIBDF010000065.1 GCA_024679535.1 Chromatiales bacterium | reverse complement strand
GTGACACAAATTGTCACTCAATACCGAGTTTCTTGATCCGGTAGCGGAGTTGCCGGAACGACAGCCCCAGGAGCTTCGCCGCCGCGGTCTTGTTGTAGCGGGTCTTCTCGAGAGCTTCGACAATGGCCTGACGTTGCACATCTTCGACCTGTTCACCAAGCCGGCCTGCCAGCGAGGACTGCGTGCCACTGGCCCGCGTATTCCGCCGCATATGCAAATCGGCCGCCGATATCGTGCTCCCCGCGCATAACGTCACCGCACGTTCCAGCATGTTCTCGAGTTCGCGTACGTTGCCGGGGAAGGCATAGCCAAGAAGGGCATCGCGGGCGCCGTCGTCCAGTTCCGCCGCGGCATTCAGGCGCTGCAGAATGCGCGCGGCGAGGAGCAGAATATCGTCGCCGCGCTCGCGCAGCGCCGGCACGGGCAGCTCGATAACGTTGATTCGGTAGTAGAGGTCCTCCCGAAACGTTCCGTCGGCCACCATCTGCGACAGGTTCTTGTGGGTCGCCGACAGGATGCGCACATCCACGGACTCTTCCCGTGACGCACCGACCGGGCGGACCTTCTTCTCCTGTATTACGCGCAGGAGCTTCACCTGCATAGCAAGTGGCAGGTCGGCAATCTCGTCGAGGAACAGCGTGCCATCTGCTGCGCACTGGATCAGGCCGGCCTTGTCGTTGACTGCCCCGGTGAAACTTCCCTTGCGATGGCCGAAAAATTCGCTTTCGACCAGTTCCGCCGGTATGGCGCCGCAGTTGACCGGCACAAAGGGGCCCTCCGCTCGTGGACCGCTGTCATGAATCATGCGCGCCACAAGCTCTTTGCCCGTGCCGGATTCGCCGGAAATGTGCACCGGCGCCTGCGACTGGGCCACCTTGCCGATCATGTCGCGTAGTTCGTGCATGAGACCGGACTCGCCGAGCAGTTTCGAGTCGCCGTTCTGTCCGGGACCGCGAACCCGCAGCGCATTGGAAACGACAGTGCGCAGATTTCCGAGGTCTAAGGGCTTGGAAATAAAGTCGAACGCGCCGAGTTTGAGGGCCTGCACGGCAGTCTCCACATTGCCATGCGCCGTTATCACGGCGACCGGAAGACCAGACGCGTTGCTCTGAATCCACTCCACGAGTTCCAGACCGTCGCCATCGGGAAGTTGCATATCGGTGAGGCAAATATCGAAGTCATGCGATCCCAGCAGCGACTTGGCGCCGGCGACATCCATCGCCGTCTCCGTGCGGATGTCCATACGACCCAGCGTCAGCGTCAGCAGTTCGCAGATATCGGGTTCGTCATCGATAACGAGGGCCAGCGGTTGGTTCATTATGTGTCCTGTGCTTCCCACCGATCCGGATCGGCAAATACGATACGAAAGATACTGCCTCCACCGGGCCGGTCAAGGTACAAAAGTGTCGCGCGGTTCAATTCGCAGAGTTCCCTGGATATATAGAGTCCAAGCCCTGTGCCGCCAGAGCGTGCCGTAAAGAAGGGTTCGAAGATTTTGTCGGCCGTTGCCTGGTCCACGCCCAGGCCGCAATCGAGCACATCAATATAGGGTCGGCCTTGCCCGGTCAGGCGGCCACCGTTGATCTCCACCATAATGCCGCCGGTTTCGCTGGCATATTTGACCGCGTTGTCGCAGAGGTTCCAGAGAACCTGGCGCAGGTGGCTGCGGTCCATGCGACCTTCGAGATCCTGAGGCAGATCTCCGACCGTGAGTTCGCCTTCCTGCAACTCAAGCGTGCGTTCGAACTCGCTGGCGAAGTCTTTCAGCCAGTCTTTCAGTGCCAGCCGCTCCGGCCGGCTCGACTCGCGTCGTGACAGCTGCAACACGTTGTCGATGATGTGACTGACCCGGCTGGAGTGCGACTGGATGATCTCGGTCAGCCGGATGTCATCATCGGTCAGGCCGGAGGATTCCCCAAGCAGCTGCGCCGCGTGGCTCATGGCACCGACAGGATTCCGGATCTCGTGCGCGATGCTCGCACTCAGGCGCCCCAGCGATGCGAGCTTCGATTGCTGGACTCGCTCATTTAATTGGCTCACGTCTTCAAGGAACACGAGGATGGGCCCTCGGCGCTGCCCATCCTTGCCCAGCGGCGCCAGGTGCGCCGTAATGCGCACATTGTCGCCCTTTGTTATCAAAGTCAGCTCGGGGTGCGACGACAATGACAGGTCTTCCCGCCATGTCTGGATATAGTCGGCCAACGCTGCCGTCACGTCGCCAAGCGGCGTGCCTGGCGGCGCTGCTTCAGCGCCAAGCAGTTGCATCGCCGAACTGTTGATCAGCCGTATCGCGTCGTTGGTGTCAACGACAACAATGCTCTCGCGAAGATGCTGGACGATGTATTCATTAAGTTCTGACAGATTCTTCAGGTCGACGCCAAATTGGCGGGCGAGTGCCTCGGAGGCCCGAATACGTCGCGCGAGCGGCTGGGTCGCAAGCGCAAGCGCAAATATCACACCACTCAGGATGCCGGCCGCCGGATAGTTGGCCATGGTATTGAGGTCGGAGAGCTGCGTATAAAGCTGCTCGCCAAGTATGAAAAAAGTCGCTATTGCCGCGAGCGTTGCTGACACGATCATGGGGATGACGAGGCTCGCAGCCCCGATGAAAATGATCAGCAGACCGCCAAGACCGCTGGAGATGCCGCCGCTGGCATGCATGAGGATGACAATAGCGACGATGTCGACCAGTAACTGGGTTACGGCCAACGCAACGCGTGGCACCCACTGCTGGCGCAGCGAAACCGCGGACAGAATGGCAAAGACCAGGTAACCGGCGACCGTTCCGGCGAACAGCGTTGGCTTGGAGTCCCCGAAAAAGTGGGGGTCGGAACCGATGGCGAACAGCAGCAGCAGTGCGGTCGAAATCAGCAGCCTGAAAGCGTTCAGCGTAATCAGGACGCGCCAGCCCAGCTCGGGTTCATCGATTGCTTTTGGCAGCAATACGTCCCGACTGCCGCGGAACTTCGTTTTCAGCGGGGCCTCAGTCTGTGCCTGATTCATCAGCGAATTGTAGACCGAATATGGACATGGGTGGCGCAAACCTCCAAAATACGCCGACTTTTTCGCGGTAACCGCGAAATTCCCATTTCGTTAGCTGGCAGACTGAAAAAACCATGAATCTTCACGAATACCAATCGAAACGATTGTTCGCTGACTACGGCATCCCGGTGCCTCGCGGCATCCCGGCTGAATCGCCGAACGACGCGGTCAAGGCAGCGCAAGAGTTAGGGGGCGACCTCTGGGTCGTCAAGGCACAGGTCCACGCCGGTGGACGCGGCAAGGCAGGCGGCGTCAAGCTCGCGCGCTCGCTGGACGAGGTCCGCGAGTTCACGGACAAGATGCTGGGCACTATTCTTGTAACCCACCAGACGGGTCCGGAAGGCCTGCCGGTGAACACCGTATATGTCGAGCAGGGATCGGATATCGATCGCGAGCTCTACCTGAGCATGCTGGTCGACCGTGAAGTCAGTCAGGTTTCGTTTATCGCATCGGCTGCGGGTGGCATGGACATTGAGAAGGTCGCTGCAGAAACGCCTGAGCGAATTTTCTCGGTTTCGATTGCGCCGGATGCGGGTCTGCAGGACTACCAGGCACGTCAGCTGAGCTTCGGCCTTGAACTGGACAAGCAGCAGATGCGGCAGTTCGGTGACCTGATCAAGAAGATGTACAAGCTCTACGTCGATACGGATGCCAGCCTCATCGAGGTGAATCCGCTGATCACAACCAAGGCGGGCGATATCATTGCCCTCGACGGCAAGATCAATATCGACGGCAGTGCGTTGTTCCGCCAGAAGGCGATTGCCGAACTGCGCGACCCTTCGCAGGAAGACGAGGCCGAACGCAAGGCGGCCGAGCACGACCTCAACTATGTATCACTGGACGGCAACATTGCCTGCATGGTGAACGGTGCCGGACTCGCCATGGCGACGATGGACCTGATCAAACTGCACGGTGGCGAGCCGGCCAACTTCCTTGACGTGGGTGGCGGCGCTACCGCTGAGAAAGTGGCGGCAGCATTCAAACTGATTCTCTCCAACGACAGTGTCGAGGCAATTCTGGTGAATATCTTCGGCGGCATTGTGCGCTGCGACCTGATTGCCGAGGGCATTATCAGTGCAGTCAAGGAAGTCGGCGTCAGCGTGCCCGTCGTGGTGCGCCTCGAGGGCACCAATGTCGACAAAGGGCGTGAGCTGCTGGCAAACAGCGGCCTGGACATTATTGCGGCAGTGGACTTGACCGACGCGGCGAAGAAGGTGGTTGCTGCGGCAGCCTGACGGAAATAGATATGAGTATTCTGGTTAACAAAGACAGCAAAATTCTCTGCCAGGGCATTACTGGCAATCAGGGGTCATTTCATACCGAGCAATGCATCGAGTACGGGACGCAGGTCGTTGCCGGCGTTACGCCGAGTCGTGGCGGCCAGGAGCACCTCGGTGTGCCGGTCTTCAACACGGTGCGGGATGCGGTAGCTGAAACGGGCGCAGACGTGAGCATGATCTACGTGCCGCCGCCGTTTGCAGCCGATGCCATTCTCGAAGCCGCCGACGGCGGAGTTGACCTGATCGTCTGTATTACGGAAGGTATTCCGGTCAATGACATGGTCAAGGTCAAGTCGGCGCTGAAGGACTACGACTGCCGGCTGATCGGCCCGAACTGTCCCGGCATTATCACGCCCGGTGAATGCAAAATCGGCATCATGCCGGGCTTCATTCACAAGGCTGGCCGGATCGGCGTTGTGTCGCGCTCGGGTACGCTTACTTATGAAGCGGTCTACCAGACGACGACTAATGGTCTCGGTCAGACCACGTGTATCGGCATCGGCGGCGACCCGGTACGCGGCATGAATTTCATCGACTGCCTCGAGCTGTTCGAAGCGGATCCCGAAACGGATGGCATCATCATGGTCGGCGAGATTGGCGGAACTGACGAGGAAGCGGCGGCCGAGTTTATCCAGAGCAACGTTTCCAAGCCGGTGGTTGCCTACATTGCCGGTGTCACGGCGCCTCCGGGTAAGCGCATGGGTCATGCCGGTGCGATTATTGCGGGCGGTAAGGGAACGGCCGAGGACAAGTTCAAGGCTCTGGACGCCGCCGGTGTTGCTACCGTTCGTTCGCCAGCCGAACTCGGTTCGAAGATGCAGGAGATCATCGGCAGCTAGCGATGAGCGATGCTGCCAAAGTTGCGCTCGCGCAGATCGATCTCGTTGTCGGGGATATCGCGGGCAATACGGCGAAAATCATCGAGTATGCCGAGCGGGCGCGAGACCGCGATGCGGCAGACCTGATCGTATTCCCGGAACTCAGCGTTTGCGGATATCCACCTGAAGACCTGTTGTTTCACGCAGGTCTCCGCCTCGACGTCGAGGACGCTGTGCGGCAAATCCGGGATCAGGTGCTCGGTATTGCGATCCTGATCGGCTTCCCCGAGTACGACGACGACCACATCTACAATGCCTGCGCCGTGCTGCGGGACGGCCGTATTCTTGCGCACTATCGCAAACGCTTGCTGCCCAATTACGCGGTCTTCGACGAGGAACGCTATTTCAATGCGGGCAAGGACGCGGCGGTGTTCACGCTCAACGGTATTCGTATCGGGCTCAATATTTGTGAGGATGTCTGGTCGCCCGATCCAATCGCCGCGTCCCGCTCTGCGGGCGCTGAAGTGGTTGTAGCGATCAACGGCTCACCTTTTGAAAAACGCAGCCATGAAAAACGCGAAGCGGTGGTGCAGCAGCGCATTGCCGAGGTCGGGATACCGGTGGTCTACGTTAACCATGTAGGCGGCCAGGACGAGCTCGTTTTTGATGGCGGTTCGTTCATCATGGATGCTGACGGCCAGATCACCTATCGGGCCGCCATGTTTGAAGAAAGCATGGATACCATCGTTCTCGACGGCGGTGCGCGGGGCGTTGTTCCCGTTGCTGCCAGTATTATAGAGCCGGCCAGTCGTGTCGCGATGGTCTACCGCGCGCTCGTGACAGGCACTCGCGACTATGTAACGAACCATGGTTTTCCTGGAGTTATCGTGGGGCTGTCGGGCGGCATCGACTCGGCGCTGGTCGTTGCGATCGCCTGTGACGCCATCGGCGCGGACAGAGTCCGGGCTGTGCAGATGCCGTTTCGTTATACCTCGACGATGAGCCAGGAAGACTCGTCGAAACAGGCCGAGACATTCGGCATCCAGTATGACGTGATACCGATCGAGCCGATGTACGACGCGGCTATTGCTCAATTGCAGCCTGTGCTGGGCGATACCGAGCCCGATGCTACGGAGGAGAACATCCAGGCACGCTGCCGCGG
This sequence comes from Chromatiales bacterium, assembly GCA_024679535.1. GTDB lineage: Bacteria > Pseudomonadota > Gammaproteobacteria > Steroidobacterales > Woeseiaceae > UBA1847. Next base: position 12,392 of record JAIBDF010000065.1, on the reverse strand, counting down.
ACTGTTGCTCATGGCGCTATCAAACAAGACCGGGCGCATGTTGCTGACGACCGGTAACAAAAGCGAGATGGCGGTGGGATACGCCACGCTTTACGGCGATATGGCGGGCGGTTTCGCGCCTATCAAGGATTGCAGCAAGTCCCTGGTGTATGAGCTCGCTCGGTATCGCAATACGCTGGGTGAGGCTATTCCCGAACGCGTAATCACGCGCCCGCCGTCGGCCGAACTGCGTCCCGACCAGAAGGATACGGATTCGCTGCCAGACTATGACGTGCTCGATCCAATTCTCGAGGCGTTCATAGAGCAGGACCTGTCGGTCGCGGAAATTACTGCCCGCGGCTTCGATCGCAGTGTCGTTATTCGGGTGCTGGAAATGGTCAAGCGCAATGAGTACAAACGCCGGCAGGCACCGCCGGGCGTGCGCATTAGCAGCAGGGCGTTCGGCCGCGACTGGCGGTATCCGATTACCTCGGGTTACAAATTTCCGTAATCAGCTCTCGCCAGAAAAGCCGGGGAAATTGGTTTCGAGAACCTTGCGCGTATTGGCGGCCAGTTCGACCATACCGAGATTTTCATAGGCGGCTGCCATGATGTGCAGTGACTGGGCGTTACCGGTCGCGCCGTTGAAGGCTTCCAGGGCGCCTTTGGCCCGATTCAGTGCAGCCACATAAGCACCGCGACGCAGGTAATAATTAGCCACGTAGTTTTCATAGTCGGCAAGGCGATTCTTGATCGCAATCATGCGTTGCTCAGCGTCCGGCGCGTACTGGCTCGCGGGGAACCGCTCGACCAGGCGGCGCAGGCTCGCGTATGCGAGGTCGACATCTTTCGGCGGACGCTGGCTCACGTCCTTGCGGAAAAGGCGTTCCAGGACGCCAGGGTTTTGCTCATAGTGAGCCAGTCCCTTGATATACAGGGCGTAGTCGATCCTGGCGTGAATCGGATTCTCGCGCATGAACGTCTCAGCGGCCTCGATGGCTTCCTCTCGCTGGCCGCCCTTGTAATAGGCGTACATCAGTTCGAGCTGGATTTGACGAGAAAGTTCGCTGAACGGGTAGCGCGCCTGGATCGCCTCGAAAATCTGGATGCCGCGCCGATAGTTGCCACGAACCACCGCCTCCTGGGCCGCTTCGTAGGCCTCGGTGATGTTCTGTACCTCGGTTTGCATCTCGTCGTTGCCGGCGCAGCCGAAGAGCGCCATCGGCAGGATGGCAATCAGCAGAAGGCGAAGTTGGCGGCGGTCAATTCTCATATTTCTTATGGCTGGGGCGTTCAAGGTCGGCGAGTATACCGTAAACTCACGTCCAGTCATGAACTCCGAAAGACAAATTTTGGCGGTCCCTGAAGAGCTGGCTGGTCTGCGTTTGGACCAGGCTTTGGCCCGGATGTTTCCCGAGTATTCACGCAGCCGTCTGAAAGAGTGGCTGCTGGCAGGCGCGATCATTGTCGACGGTGGGCCCAGGCGACCGCGAGACGCCGTCGCGGGGGGAGAAACGGTCACGCTGGAGCCTCGGGCCGAGGCCGAAGTCCGCGCCGCGCCCGAGCCTATCCGACTGGACGTCGTCTACGAGGACGATGATCTGCTGGTCGTTAACAAGGGGGCCGGACTGGTTGTGCATCCCGGGGCCGGAAACCCGGGCGGTACCCTTATGAATGGCCTGCTGCACCACGCCCCAAAGCTGGAAGAAGTGCCGCGCGCTGGCATTATCCACCGGATCGACAAGGATACGACCGGCCTGCTGCTCGTCGCCAAGACCCTGACGGCCCATACAGCACTGGTACGTCAGCTGGCGGATCGAGAGATTTCAAGGAACTACCTGGCGGTGTGCTACGGCGTGCTGACCGGCGGCGGCACGATCGATCAGCCGATAGGCCGTCACCCGGTGGACCGCAAGCGCATGAGCATCCAGCAGGACGGCAAGCCCGCCGTGACACATTACAAGGTCATCGAGCGCTTCCGAGCGTTCACCTATATCAGTGTGCAGCTGGAAACAGGGCGTACCCACCAGATTCGCGTGCATTTCGCATGGCGACGTCACGCGCTGGTCGGCGACCCGGCCTACGGTGGCAGGCTGGCCTTGCCGAAAGGCGCGAGCGAACCGGTCATCGATAGGCTGCGCGGTTTCAAACGCCAGGCATTGCATGCCACGCGACTTGCGTTTGAGCACCCGTCGTCTGGCGAGGTCCTGGCACTCGAGGTCCCGCCACCGGAGGATTTCCAGGCGTTGCTCACGGTCCTCCGGGAGGATGCGAAGAATGAGTGACGGCCTGATCTTTCCCGACTGGCCGGTCCCAGAGAATGTGGTGGCCGGCACCACGACGCGTCACGCCACTGGCGACCTGTTACCCGATGGACTCGCCTTTCTGAACCAGGTCCATGGCGCGGTCGTCGTGACGGCCGATGGCGTGCGCTCTTCTGCGGGCGCGGTGGACGCGGATGCGGTGGTGGGCTGTGCGCCCGGCGAGATCTGTGCCGTGCGCACTGCCGATTGCCTGCCGGTGCTGTTGTGTTCCGCCGATGGCAGGAATATTGCGGCTGCTCACGCCGGCTGGCGTGGCCTGGCGGCAGGCGTACTTGAAAATACGGTGGCAGCCATGCAATGCCAGGCGGATGACCTGATTGCCTGGTTCGGACCCGCGATTTCACAAGCCAATTTCGAGGTTGGGGAGGATGTGCGATCGGCATTTATCGACCCTGATCCGGCTGCGGCGGGCCTGTTCACAGCCAATGAACGGGGGCGCTGGCAGGCCGACCTGTATGGGCTTGCCCGTCGCCGGCTGCAACGGTGTGGCGTGGCGGCCATCTACGGCGGCGGCTGGTGCACCTATGCCGACGAAGAGCACTTCTACTCCTATCGACGGGCGGCGGAAACGGGGCGAATGGTGTCCTTTGTGGCCTTGAAATAGCCGCAGAGGCCTCAATTTATCGGTCATCCAGTTAATTCGAGCCTTTCAGGAGGCACCCCATGCGAATGGACAAACTGACAAGCAAATTCCAGATGGCGCTTGCCGATGCGCAGTCGCTGGCTATCGGCCAGGATCACCAGTTCATCGAGCCGGTACACGTAATGGTTGCGTTACTCGACCAGCAGGGCGGCAGCGTTCGCGGCCTGCTGACAAAAGCGGGCGTCAATGTGAACCTGCTGCGTTCGCAGCTCGGCGACGCCATCGACCGCCTGCCAAAAGTAGAAGGCTCGGGCGGCGATGTGCATATGGGCCAGGAGCTCGCAAAGCTTTTTAATATTACCGACAAACTCGCCCAGAAACGTGACGATCAGTACATCTCCAGCGAGCTGTTCGTGCTGGCGGCGATGGATGAGAAATCGCCGCTCAAGACGATCCTGGAAACGGCAGGCAGCGTGCGTGGCGCGATCGAGAAAGCGATCGATGATCTGCGCGGCGGCGCACAGGTTGACGATCCGAACGCCGAGGATGCGCGCCAGGCGTTAGAGAAATTCACGATCGACCTGACCGAGCGTGCGGAGCAGGGCAAGCTGGACCCGATCATCGGCCGAGATGATGAGATACGTCGCACCATCCAGATCCTGCAGCGCCGCACCAAGAACAACCCGGTGCTCATCGGTGAGCCCGGCGTCGGCAAGACGGCCATCCTTGAAGGCCTCGCGCAGCGCATCGTCAATAACGAAGTGCCCGAGGGCCTCCGCGGCAAACGCATCCTGTCGCTCGACATGGGTGCGTTAATCGCAGGCGCCAAGTTCCGTGGCGAGTTCGAAGAGCGCCTCAAAGGCGTGCTCAGCGACCTCGCCAAGCAGGAAGGCCAGGTCATCCTCTTTATCGATGAATTGCATACAGTGGTAGGTGCAGGCAAGGCCGAGGGTTCTATGGACGCAGGCAACATGCTAAAGCCGGCGCTTGCGCGCGGCGAACTGCATTGTGTCGGTGCGACAACGCTCAACGAATATCGCCAATACATTGAAAAAGATGCTGCGCTGGAACGTCGCTTCCAGAAGGTCGTGATTGAAGAGCCAACGGTGGAAGATACCATCGCGATTCTGCGTGGCCTCAAGGAACGCTATGAAGTTCACCACGGTGTACAGATTACGGACCCGGCGATTGTCGCGGCGGCAACACTGTCGCATCGCTATATCAGCGACCGCCAGCTGCCCGATAAGGCTATCGACCTGATCGATGAATCGGCATCGCGCATCCGCATCGAGATCGACTCCAAGCCAGAGGCGATGGACAAACTTGAGCGCCGCATCATCCAGCTCAAGATCGAACGCGAAGCGCTCAAGAAAGAATCCGACGATGCGTCGGTAAAACGCCTCGATGATATTGGCGAGAAGCTTGAGGCGCTCGAGAAGGAATTCTCAGATCTCGAAGAAATCTGGAAGGCAGAAAAAGCCACAATGCAGGGCACGACGCACATTAAGGAAGAACTTGAGCGTGCGCGCCTCGAACTCGAGACGGCGCATCGCGCTAATGACCTCGCACGCATGTCGGAGCTGCAGTATGGGCGCATTCCCGAACTCGAGAAGCAGCTCGAAAGTGCCGTGCAGGCTGAGACCAAAGAAACGACGCTGCTGCGCAATAACGTTACCGAGGAAGAGGTTGCGGAAATCGTCTCCGCGTGGACCGGCATTCCCGTGAGCAAGATGCTCGAAGGTGAGAAGGAGAAGCTGCTGCAGATGGAGTCTGTCGTACAGGAGCGCGTGGTGGGTCAGGGCGAAGCTGTCACGGTCGTTGCCGATGCCATCCGCCGATCGCGCGCAGGTTTGTCCGATCCGCGTCGTCCGATCGGTTCATTCCTGTTCCTTGGGCCGACGGGTGTCGGCAAGACCGAGCTGACCAAGGCGCTCGCCAACTTCCTGTTTGATACGGATGAGGCGATGGTACGTATCGATATGTCCGAGTTCATGGAGAAGCACTCCGTGGCCCGGCTTATCGGTGCGCCGCCAGGATATGTCGGCTACGAAGAGGGCGGCTACCTAACCGAGGCCGTGCGCCGCAGGCCGTACTCGGTCATCCTGCTCGACGAAGTTGAGAAAGCACATCCGGACGTCTTCAATATCCTGTTGCAGGTCCTCGACGACGGTCGCCTGACAGATGGTCATGGCCGCACCGTGGACTTCCGTAACACCGTGATCGTCATGACCTCGAACCTGGGGTCGCAGCTGATTCAGGAGATGGCGGGCGAAGAAAACTACGATGCAATGAAGAACGCGATTATGGATGTTGTGGGCAGTCACTTCCGGCCCGAGTTCGTCAACCGCATCGATGACCTCGTCGTGTTCCACCCGCTGGGCCGCGAGCATATTCGCAGGATCGTCGATATCCAGCTCGTGTACCTGCAGGATCGCCTGGCAGATCGGGACATCAGGATTCACCTGTCGGATGCCGCGCGTGACAAACTGGCTGACGCAGGCTTTGATCCGGTGTATGGTGCGCGGCCGCTCAAGCGCGCAATCCAGCAGCAGGTCGAGAACCCGCTGGCGCAGGAGATTCTCCAGGGCAGGTTCAGCCCGGGAGACGTAATTGAGGTTGGCGTGGCGGATGACCGGCTGGAGTTCCAGAACGCCGCTTAAGGTACAATTGCGGGCTATTGTGAGAGACCTAAGATGCCGATATACGGATACGTATGCAGAAGCTGCGAGCATCGCTTCGATGTCTTGCAGAAAATGAGTGATGACCCGCTGGTCCATTGTCCGGACTGCGGTGACGCGTCGCTGCAGAAAGAACTCTCTGCGCCAAAGTTTCGGCTGAAGGGTGGGGGCTGGTACGAGACCGACTTCAAGACCGGCACCAAGCGCAATCTGCACGGTGATCCAGCGTCCTCCTCGAAGACCGGAGACACGGCAAAATCTTCCAACAAAACCGCTGACAAGAAAGCCGGCAGCAAGGCCGACTCAACTTGAAATCGCCGTTCATGAAACGGCTGCGCCGCTACCTGGTCGCCGGTCTCCTGATCTGGGCACCGCTGGCAGTGACTTTCTTGTTGCTGCGATTTGCCGTGAACATCATGGACAAGACGCTGGCGATCATTCCTCAGCAATACCGGCCTGAGGAGTTGATTGGATTCCATATTCCGGGGCTGGGCGTCATCCTGACCTTTGTTGTCCTGTTTATTACAGGCATGCTGGCGGCCAATTTCGTTGGGCGTTACGTCGTGGGTGGCTGGGAGTCGCTGCTGGATCGCATCCCGATCGTGCGAACGATATACGGTGGAGCGAAGAACTTCGCCGAGATCGTGTTTTCGGACTCGAACGACTCCTTCAAGAACGTGCTGCTCATCGAGTACCCACGGAAAGGACTCTACAGCCTCGCGTTCCAGACCTCGTCGGAGTTGGGTGAGGTCCAGGGACGCACGGGGGAGGACGTGGTCTGCTGCTTTGTACCCACCACGCCGAATCCGACGTCGGGTTTTGTCATCATGGTGCCGCGCAAGGACATCATGATCCTCGATATGGAAGTCGATGAAGCGCTCAAGATGATTATCTCGCTGGGCGTCGTTGTACCCACCTGGAGTGAGGACCGCACGGGGGAATTGCCTTTCAAGTAGAATCGTGGGCATGGGGACATTCTTCTATGAATTGAAGAGGCGCAAGGTGTTACGCGTTGCCGCGGCCTATGTTGTTTCTTCGTGGGTCCTGTTGCAGGTTGCCGACCTGCTTACCGATATTCTGGAACTCCCTGACTGGGCGCCCAAGCTGGTTTTTCTGATGCTCGTTGTCGGCTTCGTTCCGGCCCTGATTCTGTCGTGGGCATTCGATCTGACACCGGACGGTGTGCGGGGCGATGGCGGCACGTCCGGCAAAGGGCCGATCGTAATCTCGATACTGCTCATTGCAGGCGGTTTGGCAGTCGGTGGTTGGTGGTACTCTGGCAAGGATGTGCGTTGGGCTCAGGAAGAGGGCATCGAGCAGGTTGAGGCGCTCGTCGCGAGCGGCGACAAAGAGGCCGCTTTCAGGCTGGCACGGCGCGTTGACGCGCTGCTTCCCGGCGACGCGAATATGGTCGACGTCTGGAACTCATTTGCCTGGGCAACGTCAATTGCTACCGAGCCGAATGGTGCCGAGGTCTATTGGCGCCCCTACGAAAATACGTCTGCCCAGTGGTTGCACCTTGGCACGACGCCGCTGTACGACATCCGAATACCGGCAGGCGTGTCGGTTCTGAGTATGGAAAAGGATGGCTACGACCCTCTGCTGCGGGTTGTCGGCGGTATGGTCTGGACATCGAATACCCTGAAGGTCGAAGATCTGCCTTCCTGGAATGCCGGGATGGTGTATTCAGGGGGATTCAAATTTCACACGACGCAGGACATGCCCGAAGGCATGGTGTATGTACCCGGGTGGCGTGATGTTATTGATAGAACCTCGATTGAATTTCGTGCTTTCTTTATCGACCGCTTTGAAGTGACGAACAGTGAATTCCAGGAGTTCGTTGATGCGGGCGGCTACCGACGAAAGGATCTGTGGGAACACGAGTTTGTTGATGGCGATGCGGTGCTGACCTTTGAGGAATCGGCGGCGCGCCTGGTCGACGCAACAGGTCGGCCGGGACCATCTACCTGGGAAGCTGGATCGTTTCCGGAAGGTGAGGGCGACTTTCCTGTCACCGGCCTTAGCTGGTACGAAGCAGCCGCATACGCACGCTTTCGCGAACGCCGTTTGCCGACCATTCATCACTGGCGCAGGGCGATGGCGACAGGCCTGCTTGCCTGGGAGTTGCCGGCAAGCAACGTCAATAGTGAGGGCCCCGCCAGGGTCGGTGAGTTTTCCAGCATCGGCTGGACTGGCACTTTCGACATGGCGGGTAACGCCCGGGAATGGTGCGCTAATGAGACCAGCGACGGGATGAGGGCCCTGGTTGGCGCGGCCTGGGACGAAGTGGCCTACATGGTTGAGGAAAGCCTGTCGGAGCCACACCGCATGCCAGCGTTCGATCGATCGTCGACAAACGGTTTTCGATTAATGCACGCCGACGAGGAAGCGCGTGTCATGGAGATAGCCAGTCGGCCTATAGAGCTGTTCACGCCACAGCCCATTCCCGACGCGGTTTCGGACGACGTGTTTACTGCATTGCTGTCGGATTTCGACTACGACTCCGGTGAACTCAACGCCGTTATCGAAGAGGAGAGTGAATTCAGATACTGGAAGCGCCAGCGCATTTCATTTGCCGGTGAAGCCGGCGAAGATCGAACGATCGTGTACGTGTATTTGCCGCACACGGAGCGATCGCGCCACCAGGCCATCGTCTTTTGGCCCGGTGCCTCAACGCAATACGCCGAGTCGATCGATGATTCGAAATTCTCGCTCGATTTCCTGCTCCGCAATGGCCGTGCAGTCGTCATCCCGGTAATGAAAGGGATGTTTGAGCGCCGGGTTTCGCCACGGCCGGACTGGACGACGCATAGCGGGCGCAATCTCGCCATCGAGGAGGTTCGTGAGTTCAGGCGGACGATTGACTATCTGGAAACCCGGCAGGACATCCAGGCTGACAATCTTGCTTATTATGGGCTTAGCTGGGGTGGCCGCATGGGGGCGATTGTTCTTGCGGTCGAGCCTCGGCTCAAGACAGCTATCCTCAACCAGGCCGGCATCAACTCCGGGGACCATCGCGACATCAATGTCGTCCATTACCTGCCGCGCGTTACTACTCCGGTGCTGCATTTCAGCGGCTTGTACGATACGGACTTTCGATTCGAGACGTCCTCAAGACCATTTTTTGACCGTCTTGGCACGCCGCCGGAGCACAAAAAACATGTCGTCGCTGAGACAGGGCATTTTGTGCCGCGTCCGGTGGTCAAAGGCGAGACGCTGGAATGGCTGGACAAGTACCTGGGCGCCGTGGAATAGCTTGATACTCGGTCCCCCAAGCCGTACCATTCCGCCTCCTTTTTTCAGGGTTTTTTTCCCGGAATTTCACCATGCGTACTCACTATTGCGGAGAGATCGACGAATCTCTCGTTGGCCAGGAAATCGAGGTTTGCGGCTGGGTTCACCGGCGGCGTGACCACGGTGGCGTAATCTTCATCGATCTGCGTGATCGGGAGGGGTTGTTGCAGGTCGTTTTCGACCCGGATCGCCCTGAAATTTTCGCTGAAGCCGAGCGCATTCGCTCCGAGTACGTCCTCAAGGTGAAGGGTGTTGTGCGTCCACGTCCGGACGGTACGGTTAATCCGAACATGCGCACGGGCAAGGTCGAGGTGCTGGCCCATGAACTCGAGACGCTGAACAAGTCGGAAACGCCGCCGTTCCACCACGACGAGCAGGCGAACGAAGACATTCGTCTCAAGTACCGTTACCTCGACCTGCGGCGGGAGAACATGCTGGGCAACCTCATGCTTCGTCACAAGGTCACAGTTGCGATGCGCAACTTCCTCGACGACAACGGCTTCGTCGATGTCGAAACACCGATGCTCACCCGCGCGACACCGGAGGGGGCGCGTGATTACATCGTGCCGAGTCGCACCAACCCGGGTCGGTTCTTTGCGTTGCCACAGTCGCCCCAGATTTTCAAACAGCTCCTCATGATGTCGGGGCTGGATCGCTACTACCAGATCGTGCGCTGCTTCCGCGACGAAGACCTGCGCGCCGATCGCCAGCCGGAATTCACCCAGCTCGATATCGAGATGAGCTTCATTGATGAAGCCGCCGTGATGAACACGATGGAAGACCTCATGCGTCACGTGTTCAAAGCGACACTCGACGTTGATTTGCCGAACCCGTTCCCGCGCATGCCGTATGCAGAAGCCATGCAGCGATTCGGTTCAGACAAGCCGGATCTGCGCATTGATCTCGAGCTCATAGAAGTTGCGGATCTTATGGCGTCGGTCGACTTCAAGGTATTTGCCGGTCCGGCGGCAGACCCCGAGGGTCGTGTAGCTGCCCTGTGCGTTCCTGGTGGTGCCGAGATGAGCCGCAAGATCATCGATGATTACACCAAGTATGTGAGTCGGTATGGTGCCCGCGGACTGGCTTACATCAAGGTCAACGACATCGATGCGGGTCCCGAAGGTCTGCAGTCACCCATCCTGAAATTCCTGCCTGACGAATCCGTGCAGGGAATTCTCGAGCGCACAGGCGCCAAATCCGGCGACCTGATCTTCTTCGGTGCCGACAAAGCCAATGTCGTCAACGATGCGCTGGGTGCCCTGCGCTGCAAGGTCGGCGAAGACCGCGGTCTCGTTGCCGATGGGTGGGCGCCACTCTGGGTGGTCGATTTCCCGATGTTCGAGAAAGACGCAACCGGCAAGCGCTGGACCTCATTGCACCACCCGTTCACGGCACCGTCGATTGACGACGCTGAAGTCCTCAAGGCCGACCCGGGCAAAGCGCTTTCGAGGGCCTACGATATGGTCCTCAACGGGTCCGAAATTGGCGGTGGCTCGATTCGTATCCACGATCAGGACATGCAGGCTGCGGTCTTCGAGCTGCTGGATATCAGCGACGAAGAGGCCGAAGAGAAATTCGGCTTCCTGCTGACGGCATTGCAGTACGGCTGCCCGCCGCATGGTGGCGTGGCATTCGGCCTCGATCGCGTCGTTATGCTGATGGCTGGTGCGGACAGCATTCGCGACGTTATCGCGTTCCCCAAGACGCAAACGGCCAGTTGCCCACTGACCAATGCGCCCGGAGAAGTCTCGGCCGAACAGCTCAAGGAAACCGGTATCCGGCTGCGGGCGCCACGGACCGAGTAATTACCAGCAGGTAATTCTCTGGTTTTCCTCCGGCGGCCATTACGTATTCCCAGTGTCGATTTGCTCCTATAGCTTGGAGAGGTTCTCTCTTAGCTAAGGAGAATGCGCCATGCGCAGAAATACCCTGTTCGCGATCCTCGTTATCGCACTGTTTCTGGGCGGTTGTTCGACGTTGTGGAACTGGGGCGGAGGCACCCGTAGCGGGTCGTCCAGCAGCCTCGTCGATATTGGACGATAGTGGGTTCCTACTTCATCAAGGCGACGTCGAAGGAGATTCAGACCTTTGTCGATACTGCGGTATTTGACGTCGATACTGCGCGGCTGTTATTCCGCGCGCCCGGCGCGCACCCGATGTCTGACCGTTCGACGCTGGTTGACGCGGGAGAAGTAGTGCGCAGGGCGATAGCTTTGCCGCGGCTATGAATGAAATGACGGCAAACCTGGCAGAGGAATTGGATCGCTTCCGCGAGCGCATACAGGAAGACCCGACCACGGCCCAGGTGCAATGGCGACCGGGATCGGGTGGAGGATCTCTGGGCTGGCTCACAATTGCCCTCCTGGCGGTCTACAGCACTTTCAGAAGGAAATCACATGGGAACACTCTCGAGAGTCGTCGCTGAGGCCAGAAGAAGGCGAGTATTTCGCACTGCCGGACTCTATGTCGTCGGGGCGTGGGTGTTGCTACAGGTTGCGGATCTGGCCCTGGGATCAATGGACCTTCCGGACAGTCTCCTCCGTTTCTTCTGGTTCGCCGCATTCATTGGCTTTCCCATCGCACTCGTGTTCGGTTGGTACTTCGATGTGACGGCAGAAGGCATTCACCGCACTCCGCTATCCGATGTTGCACCGCCCGAAGACCTGCAGATGCGGGTACCTGATTACGTCATTATCGGCGCGCTGACAGTCATTGTTGCCGTAGTCGCCGCCGGGCTGTTCGACCGCGCCCGGCAGGCGGAAGAGCTAACCGGTCCCTATGACCCGAACGCCATTGCGGTGCTGCCTCTCGAGAACCTGTCTGGCGACGAAGACCAGGAATATTTTTCGGCGGGCATGCACGATGCCCTGATCACGAACCTTTCGAAGATCAGCGCGCTACGCGTCGTGTCGCGCACGTCAACGACAAGACTCGACAGATCAATGGCGATCCCGGAGATTGGCAGGTCGCTCGGCGTCCGGAACATTATCGAAGGATCGGTGACGCGGGAAGGGAGTCGCGTTCGTATCATCATTCAGTTGGTCGATGCGGTTGTCGATGCGCAGATCTGGACGGCGAACTACGAGCGAGAATTCACAAGCATGCTCTCGCTCCAGGCCGAAATCGCGAGGTCGATTGCTCGCGCCATTAACGTTCAACTCACCAACGAGGAGGAGAACAGGTTAACGGTTGCGGAGTCCGTTGACCCCGAAATCTACGACCGATATCTGCGCGGCATGTACCTGCTCAACCAGCCCGATAATCGAGTGCGCCGGCGCGGCATTAAGATCCTTGAGGCAATCGAGAGAGAAGACAAGGCCGATGCCAGAGTCTATGCAGCGCTGGCGTTCGGATATGCAGTTCTCGGTCACAGCCCGTATCCGGAAGGCATGTACCCGGCTTCCAAACTCGCCGCTCAGCGCGCAATGGAGATGGACGACTCCATCGCCGAGGTGTATCTCGCGCTCGGCATGCACGAGATGTACTACGAGTGGGATTACGATGCCGCTGAAGCGCAGCTGCAGCGCGCTCTGG
>JAIBDF010000154.1 GCA_024679535.1 Chromatiales bacterium | reverse complement strand
GCGACCAGCTTAGCGCACGTGCAAGCACCGCGGGCGCGGCCAATACACTGACGTTCCGTGATGGCGAGATTTGTGGTGAAAACACGGACGGGATCGGACTGTTGCGCGACCTGGCCATCAATCTCGGCATTACACTCGAAGGCGCCAATATCCTGGTATTGGGTGCGGGCGGGGCAACACGCGGAATCGTGGCGCCGCTGCTCGAAATGCAGCCGGCCTCGCTGCGCATAGCAAACCGCACTCTCGACAAGGCGCAGGTCCTTGCCGATCACTTCTCCCGGTCCGGTCCGGTGAGCGCGTGCCGCTTCAACATGGTCCCGGTCTCGGACGAGTACGATCTGATCATTAACGCGACGTCTGCCGGCGTGAAAGGCGAGGCACCTCCGTATCCAGCCGCAGCAATTTCGGCGCATACCCTGTGCTATGACCTGTCCTATGGCCTCAAGCCGACGCCCTTCAGCGAGTGGGCCCGTGCGCAAGGTGCCGAAAACTCCGTCATGGGCTGGGGCATGCTCGTCGAGCAGGCGGCCGAGTCCTTTCATATCTGGCGTGGCGTCCGACCGGAGACCGCGCCGGTGCTGAAGCAGATGAGGATTTCAGCGTAGCGCTTTTTGCGCGTCCAACTTGACTTCAGAGCGAAGCAGCTGCTTGCTTAGCGGATAGCGATCGGGTTTCCTGGCGATCCGGTGGCGCCTTTGAATTTGACTGGAGCAAAAATGAAAGCAAATTCATACACCTTGTCCGCCGCCAGCTCTGCGAGGTTCAGGTTTTCGAAATTGTAGATGCCGCGCCGCGCAATGAGTTCCTGGTGAACAGGAAATGCCAGCTCGGGGTTTTCCGAGGGTATGACTTCAACCGGCCAGGTATCCGCCCCGGTCATGGCAACTTTCTTTTCCGCAAGCCAGAGCGCTGCCTCCATGCCAATGCCTGGTGCGCCTCGATTATATTCTTCATTATCGACCATCCAAAGGCTGCCGTGGCCGGTGTGTATTAGTACAACGTCGCCTTCAGACAACTGGACCGCCTGCTGTTTTAGTGCGTCCTGAAGGTCTCTCGCGGTTATAACCGTCCCTACTGGAAGTCGTTCCACCTTTTTATAACCCGCCATGTCGACAAGAACACCGCGAGTTACGAACGCACCCGCATTTTCGACGCCCAGTTTGTCCAGGCCCGCGGCGCTACCGAACTCACTACGTTTGAATCCGTTGTAGAAAACATCTTCGCCGTTAATCCGCGTTCCAACGTGCCCAAGTCCGTCAAACTGCGTTCCGACCTGACCAATCTGACCGCTCACCATCTCGTCGTGATACACCACGTTATTGCTACCCACGGGCCCGCCCGTTGGAGAACCGGGAATAGTGAGGCTGTAATGACGACCCGGAAAAAGCGGCATGCCAACCTCGTAATCGCGCCCGAGTTCATAGATTCGTCCGTCCTTTATCAACCGTGTCGCTTCCAGGACTTTCTGCGGCGTGATTCTATTCGCGGCACCCCGCTCATCGTCCGGTCCCCATTCAGATAGCAACGTATTCTCGCCTGGAATCGTTTGGGCACTCGCTCCATGAGCAAGAACAATCAATATTGCAGCGGCCGATAAAATGCGAACGATTAACATGGTTACACCATTGGTTTGTTACTGGAGAAAGGGATGATCCAATAGCAGACGTGAGCTTCGGAGCAGTGAGTGTCGTTCGCCAGTTTATCACCCGGACGACAGGGATCGGGCCAAGGCAGACACCAGGGTCGTGACAGCATCTCGGCGCTCGCCGCTAATCCCTTAATCCGTACATTTCTTCGACTTCACCGATAAGGCGATCTAATCTCCGCGTGGGGCTATGCCCCTCAAATGGGGCACCATTCGATCCTACTGCGTCATACCTTTTCACCAGGTTATGGGCTCCCCTAAGATGCCCCTCGTCATACTCCATTACGCCGATTACCTGCTGATAAAGGATGTTTTCCAGGCGAAACCTATCGGCTCGCAATAACCACATGTATTGTCGCTTCTGTACGGCACTTAGCTCGGAATACCCTGTCGGGTCATTGGGGAAACCCGCTTGGGTGAGTTTGGCGTCAATCTCACTTAGCTCGCGACTCTCCGCGACTGCCAGGAAAACTTCGATGCCCTGACTTGATCGGTCATTGAACACTTGCGCACGCATGAGTTGCGAATTTTGCTGCAACTCGTAGGCAACAAGCATTAGTCCCGCCACTATTGAGAAAATGCCAACTAGCTCCGCAAATTCACGCAATGAGTACTTGATCATGTCTTGGCTCGTCGGATGATGTTCAGCTGAGCATTAACCGCTCGGATTTGAACGTCAAGTCCAGTTCGGATTCGCACGATGATTTGCTCGAGGAGTATTTGGTGGGATCGTTTTTGGTGTTTCTTTTCTTACTCTGTGTGTTCGTACTCCGGATTCTGAGCTGGCCCGGCTGGACAACAAAAGGATCGGAGACGCGCACACGTGAAATGCAACAACTCGCCGAGTCACTGGGGCTGCAAGTCGATGTGGGTCCACACTTCCCGCTCCTCAAGTACGGCAGTCAAAAAGATACGCCGAACAACATATTGGCCACGAGCGAATTCGTTGTGAATATAGTTAACGAGCCTTTAGCCCAGCAGATGAATATCTGCGCAGCTTCGCTGCCCGCCGATGAAAGTGAGATCGATTTGGCGGGGCTTCAAACACTGACTTCGATTGAAGTGGCGCCGCCTCGCCTCGCGGCATCGCCCGCCAGCTTTGAGTGCCGATATCAAGACTCAGTGGTCCGCTTTATGGTCGCATCAGCGATCAATTCGAGATTCGGAGACCAGAATAATAAAGTGCTGACGCAAGTGCGTGCAAAAGTCCACATGGCCTGTCTCGCTGTGATCTGTTAAAAAGTGCATCGGCATAACGCGAAGCAACGGTAGTCTGTATGGAACACATGGGATCAGCATTCATTGCCCTGGCGGTCGTTTTAGTGGTCGCCATCGCCGCATTCTCTTTTGAGCCGACCAATCCGCTTGATCCCTGGCTAAGGCTGGTGCAGTCCTACGCTACACCGCGGCAACCTTCGCAGGTCTCATTCACGGACCAGGAAGTCCAGTTCGGAGGGAAGCGTGGCGGCCTGAAGAACCTCGCAATTGCTGCCAGGTTCGATGCAACCGTCGATGACTTCGGCTTCTGGCTGACCTACAAGGGCCCGTTGCCCGAGGACTGTCCCGATACAATCAAGATCCCCGGGACGCACATCCGTTACGTGACAAGAGTCGGCAGACAACAGGTATTCGAGTTGTTCGCATCCCCGCCAGTGACGGTCGGACTGAGTGGCGAACTCAGCGATGTTCTCATGAAGCGCTGTCAGCCTTCAGTGTCCTGACCAGCGAGACGGACATCACCAAACCGACGCACAGTATTGGTAACGATACGATCAGCAGTATTACCTGAATCGGTCGCAGGTTTCCCTGCAGCAGCATCAACGCGATCGGCATCAGGCCGAGCGCAAAAGCCCAGAAAACCCGGTGCCAGCGGGCCGGGTCATCGCCTGCCTTTAGATGCAAAGTTGCGCTTGACGCCAATGTGTACGACGCGGAGTCGTACGTGGTTGCGGCGAAGATAATCGAGATGAGAGAAAACACGGCGACAACGATGGCAGCGAATGGCAGTTGTTCCAGCGTCGCGACGATAGCTGCGCTGCCGTTGACAGATTTCATAATGCCGGTGAAATCGAGTTGTCCCGACACTTCGAGAAACATGGCGTAGTTTCCCATCACCATGTAGAACAGCCAGCTGCCGAGCGAGCCCCACAGCAGCATGCCGAAAATAACCTGTCGTATGGTTCTGCCGCGTGAGATGCGCGTGACGAACAGTCCGACATAGGGCGCGAATGCTATCCACCACGCCCAGTAGAAAATCGTCCAGCTCTCAACGAATCCCGACTCTGTGAACGGATCCGTCCAGAAACTCATGCGCAGGAAATTATCGGCCATGAGCCCGACACTGTTCAGGCTGGTCTTAAGCAGGAATGCGGTCGGACCGACGACGAGAATGAACAGCAACAGGCCGAAAGCCAAGAGTACGTTGATGTCGCTGAGTCGCTTGATGCCTTTTTTCAGGCCGAGCCATACGCTAAGCGCAAACAAAACCATACACAGTAAGACAATCGCGATTTCCAGGGCGTCGCTAACCTCAATCCCGAGCAGCCAGCCGATGCAGGCCGCAATCATGGGTGTCGAAAACCCGAGGCTGGACGCTGCGCCGCCAAGCAGCGCGATCATGAACAGGAAATCGATGGCCCTCGCCATCGGGCCATGATCGTTGTCCTTAAGAAACCAGTGACAGCTGACGCTAAAACGCAGCACGTCGAGCTTCTTGTTGTAGTACGGATACGCGATGGCAATAGCCGGCAGACAGTAAAACGCCCACGCGGTGAACCCCCAGTGAAACAATCCGTACGTGGATGCCCACTCCTGTGCTTCCACGCTGCGCGGCTGTGCACCGAATGGCGGCGCATCGTAGTAGAAGGCCCACTCCGTCAAGCACCAGTAGAGCAGGCCGGCGCCCACGCCGGCGCAAAACAGCATGCCAACCCAGCTGAGTTCGCGAAACTCGGGCAACTCGTCGGGCTCGCCGAGCCGGGCAGAGCCATAACGGCTGAGCCCCAGCCAGACGAGGAAGCCAATGGCCGCAATACTCGCGAGCAGGTAGAGAACGCCCAACTCACTGGCAATATGGCCGTAGAGGCTGTCCAGCGCTGCCTCAGACGCATCCGGATAGATAAACAGGGGAATGCTCGCGCCGACAAGAATCAACGCGCAAATCGCAAAGCTGGGCCAGTCTACGCGGCTCTGCTCCATTCGAACCCCCTCGTTCTCGTTATTGGTTAGTCGATGCTTAGAACGACCGCGCCCCGAATACTACCTTGCTCAATCAACTCATTGCTCTCCACAATCTGGTCGAGCGGCAATGTATGGGCAATGCGGTGCTGCAGCGCGCTGGCTGACAGTGCCGTATCGATATCCGCAATGGCATGATCTTTCGCGGCTTCCGGCATGGCATAGACAATGACGCAGCGTATGGTGATGTCTTTGTACATCATCTGGAAGAACGGCAACGTGGGCTCGGGCACATGTGTGGACGCATACGTCGCAATCGTGCCCCCGATACGCAGGACCTCGACAGAGGTGGGCAGGTTGCCACCAAACTCCACATCCACGATTCGATCGATCAGAGCGCCATGGGTAACGGCCATAATCTCGGCGGCAACATTGTCGCTGCGGTGATTAACCACATGGTGTGCGCCGGCTGACAGGCAGCTTTCCCGATCCTCGTCATTGCTGGCCGTCGCAACAACCGTTGCACCCGCCCGGCTGGCCCACTGCACCGCATAGTGGCCGACACGCCCGGCACCACCGGTCACCAGGATCGTTTGACCTGCGACATCACCATCTGCGAACACGCAGCGATGTGCGGTCATGACTGGAATTCCCAGGCAGGCGCCGATCTCAAAGCTCGCCGCATCCGGGAGCTTTGGCGCGCGCCGCGCATCGATGGCAACGTACTCCGCGGCCGTACCGAACCGGCGCCCGTACTGCGCCTGGTAGATCCAAACGCGTTCGCCGACACGACCGGCGTCGACGTCGTCACCGACAGCCTCGATGATGCCGGCGCCGTCACTGTTCGGGATTACGAAGCCGTCATCGAGAAGGTTGGGAAACGAGCCGGCACGCTTCTTCACGTCCGACGGATTCACGCCGCTGGTTGCAAGCCTGACAAGAACCTCTCCAACCCCTGCCACTGGTGTTTGCTGTTCGCCGACCTGTAAAACGTCCTTCGCGGATCCAAATGAATCAAACCACGCTGCGCGCATCTTCACGTACTCCTGATCGTGCTCGACTCAGTCGAGCCAGTTCGATAGCCCTTCGGTATGGCCGTCGACGGAAATCGACTGACCTGAAATCTTGCGTGCCGCGTCCGATGCAAGAAACAGAATCGTATCGGCCACATCGTCAGGCGTAATAAATGTGCGCATCGAGGTCTGACGCAAATAGACCTCCTGAACCTGCTCAAACGACAGCCCGCGCTGTTGCGCATCGCGCCTGATCACGGCATCTATTCTGTTGCCCTCCACGCTTGTCGGACAAACGGCATTGACCCGGATCCCCAGGGGCCCCAGCTCCATCGCCCAGGTCTTCATCAGGCCCATCATGGCCCACTTGCTGGCAGCATAGGCCGAGCGCAGGGGATAGCCATGCAATGCCGCGGTCGACGAGATATTGATGATCGCGCCGCTGCCACTTCGACGCAACAACGGTACGGCACGACGTGTCATGTAAAACGTGCCCGAGAGGTTCACCTGGATGCACTTGTCCCAGCCATCCTCATCGTGTTCATCGACCGGCGCGGAAGGTCCTGCAATACCAGCGTTGTTGACAAGGATATCAAGGCGGCCGTGAAACTGTTCAAGGTCCGAAAATACGCAGCTGACGTCGTCGCGCGCGCCGATGTCCGCTACCGTTCCGGTCGCGCCGGGGTTTGCCGCGAGAAACTCGTCGACCAGTTCGCATGACACATCGCAGATATGCACGGCATCACCCTGTGCAAGAAAACGCTCGGCCGTGCACCGACCAATGCCGGACGCTCCACCGGAAATCAGCACGATATTCTTGTTCTTTGCTGGCATAGTCACTGGTTGTCAGTCTAGCATTGCAGCCCATCCAGCT
>JAIBDF010000104.1 GCA_024679535.1 Chromatiales bacterium | reverse complement strand
CCGGCGATTCGCCAGTCGATGTACTCGCGAAACACCACGGCGCGGGATGCCGTCGAGCCGATCAGCAGAGTCGAGTGCAGAGGCACGATGGCCGACACGGGTAATACACTGCTGGTAACGGCAAGAATAATCATCGCGCCACCGTTTGCGAATGCTGCATTGGTAATCGCCGCGAGAAAACTGCCCAAAACAATCACGAATGACACGTGATCGATTTCAATCAGACTGGCAAGCAGTTCCATCGCCCGATTCGACTAGCCGGGCAGCACGTACCAGACAACACCCAGGAAATGACAGACGCCGCCGCCCAGCACGAAGACGTGCCATATGGCGTGGTTGAACGGCATCCGCTCGAGCGCGTAGAAAATTGCGCCAACTGAGTAACTGATACCTCCGGCAAACAGCCAGGCCATGCCATTTGGCCCAATGGCTTCAGCCAATTGTGGCGCCGCGATCACGACCAGCCAGCCCATCGCCAGGTAACTTGCGAGCGCGATCTTCGGGAAGCGGTTTCGAAACCAGAGCTTTTTGACGATGCCTGCGGTAGCCAGGGCCCAGATCGTACCGAACAGCCACCAGCCGGTGTCCGTACGCATCGCCACCAGCAGGAAAGGCGTATAGGAGCCCGCGATTAGCAGGTAGATAGCACAGTGATCGAGCAGCTTGAAGATGTCGCGATGTCGCGAGGCATACATCGAATGGTAGACCGTAGAGGCAAGGAACAACGCGATCAGTGTCGCTCCATAGATCGAGCTCGCAACGATGCGCCAGGGATCAGCTGCCGCGATAGACAGGTAGAGCATCCACGACAGGCCGACAATACTGAGCAGCACGCCGATGCCATGCGTTATCGCATGGATAAGTTCCTCAAGGACACTGTACTCAGATTGCGGTTTGCGAGCTTCCATAGCAGCCATCATACGGCACAAAGTGGCCCAAATTATTCGATTTCGCGCCAGCCCGCGACACAGGGTAAACTTGCCGGCTGAAAATTCGCACAAGACCCGCCAATGACAACCATCCGTCCCCTGTTTATCGCGCTTCTCACGCTCTCGGTTACCGCGTGCGTGTCAGGGCCTGCCGCCCGCGACACCGTCACACTCTCGATTATTGGGACGAACGACGTGCACGGCGCCCTGATCGCCACCGATCAGGTCGGTGGACTGGTGACCGTTTCGGCGTACGTCGATGCGCTGCGCCAGGCACGCGCGGCGGATGGTGGCGCGATGCTGCTCATCGATGCGGGCGACATGTGGCAAGGGACTCTCGAGTCCAATCTTGGCGAAGGAGCGGCTGTTGTCGCGGCCTATAACGCGATGGGAGTGACCGCTGCAGCCCTTGGCAACCATGAGTTCGATTTCGGGCCCGAGGGCCAACACGCGGTCCCGATCGACGTCGGTGAAGACCCGCGCGGCAACCTCAAACGGCGCGCCAGCGAAGCACAGTTTCCAGTACTTGCGGCAAACCTGATCGATACGTCAACGGGTGCGCCCGTCGACTGGGAAAACGTGCGGCCTTCGGTCATGGTTGAGGCAGTCGGCATTAAGATCGGGATTGTCGGTGTCATGACGGCCAACGCGCTGACGATGACGATAGCCGCCAATGTGGGCGGACTGGCGGTTGCACCGCTCGCAGAATCGGTAACGACGGCCGCAAGACAGCTGCGCGACGATGGCGCCGTCCTGATCATTGTCGCCGCTCATGCGGGCGGCAAGTGCACCGACTTCTCCGATCATCGGGATCTGTCGTCTTGCAACATGTCTGCTGAAGTGATGCGCCTTGCGAATGCGCTCGAGCCGGGTCTTGTCGACTACATCATTGGCGGACACACCCACAATCCTATTGCCCATACCGCCAATGACATCCCCATCACTGCCAACCACTCCAACACGTACAGCTTTGGCCGCGTCGACTTCCAGGTGGACCGTGAGCGACAGGCCGTCGTCTCCCGGCACGTCTTCGCACCGCAGCAAACGGCGCCAGGTACTCACGATCAGTACGAGGGTTTTCCGCTGGTACCGAACCCCGACGTAGAACACGTGGTCAGGCTGGCCACCGCGCGCGCAGAATCTCTCAAGCAGGAGAGAATCGGCGTCACGTTGACCGGACCATTCAAGCTCGTTCCGGATATCGAAGCGGCAATCGGCAACCTCATGACCCAGGCCATGCTGGATTCGTTTGACGCTGACATCGCAATTCACAATGTGTTTGGTGGCATCCGGGCTGGCCTGCCCGCCGGCGATCTGACCTATGGCGCAGTATTCAATATGTTCCCGTTCGACAACATCGTTACTGTGCTTGACGTGTCCGGCCAGGACCTGCGGGGCATCATTGGCCGGATGGCTGGTACCCATCGGCTGCCAGGATTTGCCGGTATGCGCGTATTCATCAGTTGTGACGAGGCACGGATGCGCGTCGAGATGCGCCTGGACGACGGCCGGGTTATTGGCGACGACGACCGTATCCGGTTGATCGCGAACGATTTTCTCGCCCTGGGCGGTGACGATATCCTGACCCCCGCCATTCCAGACGGTGGTTTCGAGTTGAGCTACGACATGCCGCTCACACGCGACACACTCGTCGCCTGGTTCCGGGCAGGTCCCGACACCATCAGCCCTGAAGATTTCCGCACTCACAGAACGCCGAAGTGGAACCTGCCTGACGGCCAACCTGCGAATTGCCAGTACTGATATCTTGAACGTACGATTCCTGATTCTCGCGTCGCTCCTGCTGACGGCGGCACCTCCTGTAGCCGCGGACGACGCAATAGAGCAAATCGTCGTGACGGCCACGCGCCGCGCCGTCGATACCAGCGACGTGTCTGCCAGTGTTGCCACGGTTGACGCGGACACAGTCGCCGCCGCAAAACTGGCGACGGATGCCCTGCGCGACGTTGCCGGCGTGCATATCCAGCAAACAACGCCCGGACAAGGCGCCGCAATCATCCGCGGCCTGAAAGGCTCGGCGGTCCTTCATCTTGTCGATGGCATGCGCCTCAGCAACGCCATGTTCCGCACAGCACCAACGCCCTGGTTTGCACTGGTGCCGACAACGTCCGTCGAGCGACTCGAAGTCGTACGCGGTACACCCGCGTCGCTGTATGGCAGCGAAGCGGTTGGCGGCGTCGTCCAGTCCGTCTCGCGGCTGCCTGATTTCAAATCCAGCGAGATCGAATACGCGGGCGATGTCATCGCTACACTGGACGCGGCGGAGCTCCAAAAATCCATTCGTGCGACGTTCGACTTCGGTTCGCGGCAACTCAGTTCTTCAGTGAGCGCCGAATACATGACCACCGGCGATCGTCGAGTTGGCGGCGGCGAGCGTATCGGACCGAGCGGCTACACATCAAAGGGCCTGCGTGCGGTGGTGCGTGGTCGGCCAACGGATGAGCGCAGCTGGTTTGTAGATCTGCAGTTCCTCGAACAACCGGAAACGCCGCGCATCGATGAACTCGTCCCAGGGTACGGCGAGACGGAACCAGCCTCATCCGAATTCCTGTTCGCTCCTAATCAGCGACTGTTCGCCCACATACAGCATGAACTCATGGCACGCTCCGGTATCGACTGGAAAATCGACGCCGCATGGCAGCGTATTGTCGACGACCGCGTAACCCGCAATTTCGAAGCCGATGACCGACGCTTTGAAGACAACCGCAGTGACCTTTACGGACTCACCGTCAATGCATCCTCGGACCGGGGTCCGCTGTCGTGGATCGCTGGTGTTGACCTCTACCATGATGAAGTTCGTAGCCAGCGAAACGCGCTCAACATCAACGATGGCACTTTCAGCACCCTCGCGTCACGATTTCCGGACGGCGCAACGATTCTGCAGGCAGGATTGTTTGGCAATGTTCTTTGGCGCATCTCGGATCGTCACAGTCTCAGCGCCGGACTGCGCCTCAGCGATGTGCGGATCGACTTGCCTGACGGGACGCGCATCGACCCTTCCCGACTCAGCGGCGACCTCGGCTGGATTTTTGATGTCACCGAGACGCTGCAGCTGGTTGCCAACGCCGGTGCAGGATTCCGCGCACCCAACATCGCCGATCTGGGCACGCTGGGCGAGCGGCCCGGCAATCGCTTCAATATTCCAAATTCAAGTCTCGGCGCCGAGAACGTGACCCACGCAGATCTGGGCCTGCGACATCGTTCCGCGCGCTGGCAGTTCGAGATCATGTTGTTCGCACTGCGCTATTCGGACCGGATCGTATCTGTATCCACGGGGGCCGTGACCCCGGACGGCCGGGATATCGTGCAGAGCGTCAACGCCGCATCCTCGTCGATCCATGGCATCGAGGCGAGTCTGGAAGCCGATCTCGCGGACCGCCTGAGCATGCATGCCGTACTTAACTACACGCGAGGTGAACAGCGCGTCGGCACCGAAGAAGAACCCGCCGACCGCGTGCCGCCCCTGAACGGCAATCTTGTCTTCAGGTACAACCTGGCCGAACGTTGGCAACTGGATGCCAGGCTACGGGCGGCTGCGCGTCAGGATCGGCTGAGTAATCGCGATGTGGGAGACCCGCGAATCGATCCGAATGGCACAGCGGGATGGGCGAGCCTGGGCGCCAGCGCGTCCTGGGCGGGCGATGGCGGCTGGCAAGTCACCATCAGTGCTGATAATTTGACCGACAAACAATACCGGACACATGGCTCCGGAATCGACGCACCCGGACGCAACCTCACCGCGACAATACGCCGCCGCTGGTGATTTCATCACTTGATGGGAGACGCTTCAGTGACAAGATCAACCGCACGCCTCGGTACCGCCTTATTGATCTCTCTATTCGCCCTGCCCGCACTGGCGCAGGACGAAGCACCGCAAATGATCGCGGCGCCAGACCGTGCCGAGGGCGACGGCCCTTACGATCGCCTCATCATCCGCGGCGCAACACTTATTGATGGCACCGGCGCACCACCGATCGGGCCGGTCGATATCGTTGTCGAGGGCAACCGCATTGCCGACGTAGTGACGGTTGGGTACCCGGGACTCGAAATAAAGGAAGACGCGCGACCCGGCGATGCTTCGCGCGAAATCGATGCACACGGCGCCTACGTCATGCCCGGCATCGTTGACACGCACACGCACACCGGCGGAGCAACCAAGGCGCCAGAAGCCGAATACACGTACAAACTATGGCTTGGCCATGGGATTACGACGGTACGCGGCGTGCCAAGTGGCAAGTTGGAATTCTCACTTGCGGAGAAGGAACGCAGCGCGAGCAACGCCATAACCGCGCCGCGCATTTTCTCCTATCACACCATCGGCTCGGGTGAGGAATATGCCGACAAGCGGATCCTGACACCCGATGACGCACGCAAATGGGTACGCTACGCAGCACGTGCCGGCATCGATGGTCTGAAGCTCGGCTCGCATCGACCCGCCATCATGGCAGCACTCCTGGACGAGGCCAGCAAGCTCAAGCTCGGCTCGGTCGCGCACCTGGGACAGATGGGCGTTGCCCAGATGAATGCGCAGGATGCCGCCCGCCTGGGACTCGGCACGCTGACGCATTACTACGGGCTGTTCGAGGCCCTGTATGAAAACCACGACGTGCAACCGTGGCCCGTCGACATGAATTATGGCAACGAGCAGCACCGTTTTGGCCAGGTCGCCCGCCAATGGAACCTGGTAGCCGGTCGCGGCTCCGACAAATGGAATGCACTGCTGGATGAGTTTCTCGAACTCGACTTCACGATTAATCCCACCATGACCATCTACTCGGCGGGCCGTGATGTCATGCGCGCGCGTAACGCAGACTGGCATGAGACCTACACGCTGCCGGCGCAGTGGGAGTTTTTCAAACCAAGCCGTGAAAGCCACGGTGCCTACTGGTTCTACTGGACCACCGAGGACGAAATCGCGTGGCGAAATTTTTACCACGTCTGGATGCAGTTCCTGAATGACTACAAAAATCGGGGCGGCCGCGTCACGGTCGGGTCGGATTCCGGCTTCATTTACCAGTTATATGGATTCGGTACGATTCTCGAGCTCGAAATGCTGCAGGAAGCCGGATTCCACCCGCTTGAAGTGATTCGCGCGGCAACCATGCACGGTGCTGAAGAACTCTTCAATCCGAGCGGCAGGGAAATCGAATTTGGCGTGGTTCGCCCTGGGCTGCTGGCCGATCTTTTGATTGTCGACGAAAACCCGCTCGAGAACCTGAAGGTTCTGTACGGTACGGGAGCCGTGAAAC
This sequence comes from Chromatiales bacterium, assembly GCA_024679535.1. Classification (GTDB taxonomy): domain Bacteria; phylum Pseudomonadota; class Gammaproteobacteria; order Steroidobacterales; family Woeseiaceae; genus UBA1847. Next base: position 4,487 of record JAIBDF010000104.1, on the reverse strand, counting down.
TCGATGATGCAACAGCCAAGCCGGGCCGTGTCGGCGGGGTCAAATATACGATCAAGGACGGCATTGTCTACGACGCGAAGGCGTTGCTGGCCGATGTGGCAGCCATGGTGGAAGAACAAAAGGCGAACTAGGCTAGTTCCTCATCGATCATCTTTTCGATCGCTGATCGAATTGGCCCCTCCATTAGCTTGAGTGCGAAGCCAAGGCTCACATCGAGTTCGAAGTGCGTGTCGTCAACGCTAAGTTGACCGTTCACGCCGTTACCTTTGACCTGCAACACGTCGCCCTGCCAGTTCGAGCGGAGGGAGAACTGCTCCTGCAGGTCAACCGCTATGCGGTCGGCGCGATTACGGGCTTCCTCGAGCCCCAGATTGTGATGTCGTCGAATTCTCATTCCATTGATACCTGCCGCGCCCTGATCGTTAGTGTGACCACCCTAATCCTAACAGCTAGCATTCAATCATCGAAATGAGATAACCCCTGGAGCAATACCATGGCAAAAGACAACGACAAACGCGCCAACGATGTGGCCGAGCAGCTTGAGCACGCCTTCATGGCCGGACTCGGCGCCCTTTCAGATGCGCAGAAAAAGGGCGCTAAGCGTTTTGAGTCGCTGATTAAGGAAGGCGAGAAGTTCCGCAAGAAGACGACGACAAAGACCGAATCGTTAATTGATGATGTGCAGGATACCATTCGCGACATGGCCGGGGACGCGCAGTCCAAGGCGACCGGATTGCTTGACCAGGTTCGGGACAAGTCCCGGCTGGATAAGCTGCAGAGCGCCTTCGACACGCGCGTTGCGGACGCAATGGATCGCCTGAATGTCCCCAGCAAGAACGACATCGACGCAATCAACAAGAAGCTGAACAAGATTATCCGGCTTTTGAATGAGCAAGGTACAACGGCGGCGAAGAAGAAAACGACCCGCAAGCGGACCACCAAGAAACCGGCAGCGAAGAAGAAAGCTGCCAAAACCGTAAAGAAGACCAGCAAGTAGGACAACTGACATGACCGATAAAGTGGAAGTAAAAAAAGCACCGGAAAAGAAAGCCCCTGTAGCTAAAGCCGCAGCCAAGAAACCTGTGGCTAAAAAGGCTCCGGCCCGGAAGCCTCGTGTGAAGAAAGTGGTTCCTGAAAAGACCGTTTTCCAGAAACTCGAGAGCAGCCCAATCGCAGTACCGTTCAAGGTGGCCAACAAGACTTTCATGGCTAGCCTTGGCCTGTTCTCTTACGCACAGAAGGAGTTCGATAAGAGAATCGCTGAAATCGACAAGACATTCGAAAAGTACGCAAAAGAAGGCGAGAAGGTTTTCGGCAAATGGGAAGGAAAAGTTGAAGACATTCGCGGCGACGTAGAAGAGAAAGTCGAAGATGCGCGCGACAAAGTGCGCGACACGTTCAAGAAAGCTGCCTAACCCCCCCTTAAGCGGCTTTTTACTCAAGGACCGCGCTTGCGCGGTCCTTTTTTATTTGCGCTAGCCGTTGTAATGCGCGGCCAGATCTTCAATGTGAGCTGCAGCATCCTCTGCAGTAATCGGTTTCAGCGCGTTCAATATGGACCCCGCCACCCGCAGCGCAGCATCATCGGCCGTCGTCGCCAGCCCCGATAATCCGTCAAATCGCTCCGAGAACAACGCGATAACTGCCAGGTTGCGGGCAATAATAGCCGCATCGTCATCGCTGCAGACCAACAAACCACTCGTCACCAGCTGGCGCAGGTAAATTTCGAACACGGCGGCCAGACCTCTGGCGAAGTGTCCCAGGACCCGCCGTACGCCGGGATACCGCTCACTAAGTGACTCGAGATCTCTGAACAGAAATCGATAAGCTGCGGTGCATTCCAGCAGCAGGTGAAGGAACATCCAGAAGTCGTCGATCGTGACGAGGTCGCCTGACGGCGGTTGCAATACTCGCCTGGCATCAGCCTGGAACTCATCGAGTAAAGCCGTGACGACCTGTTCCTTCTTTCTGAAATGATAATGAAGATTACCCGGGCTGATATCGACCTCGTCGGCAATCTCGTTGGTGGTCGTCCCGGGCTCGCCTTGTTCATTGAACAGCAGCAGGCTGGCCACAAGGATGCGGTTGCGGGTATCCCCTTTCATCCTTCTACGATGGGGCAAAAAGGCCGCCAGTTCAATGCGGCACCTACCGCAGAATCGGTAGGTGAAAATCCTTACGGTTTTTCCCCCTCCAGCGTATTGCGATTTTTTGCAGGGAGAGGATGATATTGGCCGGATATTAGTATATGCGAATACACGTAATTACTGATATTAGTCGGACCGCAGGCAATCAGAATAATGCTCATCGCATCAAAGGGCGCCACAGCGCCCCCTGCCACCGCCCTTGAATTTACCGGGCCGATTCTATTCCTGAATCTGCACGCCTCACGCTTTAACCACTCATATTGGAGAATCACCAATGACCATAAGGCATGGAATCTATAGACACGCCTTTCTCTTGCTCGCCTTTGCTGTCGGGTTGGGATTGGCCGGTTGCGAAGGCAGCGATGGCGCTGCCGGATCGAACGGAATCAATGGTGCAGACGGTACCGATGGGGCCGCTGGGGCCGCTGGACAGGCTTGCTGGGATCTGAATAACAATGGTATCGGTGATCCTGATGAAGACACTAATGGCGACGGCGTTGTCGATGTTTACGACTGTAATGCCTACGCGTCTGGCGCTTACGCAAATGACCAGCTGCACAAGGGCTATTTCCTGGAGCACCCCTACGAAGGGACAAAATCCTGTCTGAACTGCCACGGCAAGCTGGCCGATGAGGTTCTCGAGACCGCTCACTTCAAGTGGGAAGGTGTCTCAGCGAATATCGAAGGCTTTGAAAATGAGATCCACGGTAAGAACGACATTCTGAACAACTTCTGCATCGCAGTCGCGACAAACGAAGCCCGTTGCACGCAGTGCCATGCTGGCTACAACTACAAAGATGCCAGCTACGATTTCGGCGATACCGAAAACATCGACTGCCTCGTTTGCCACGACCAGACGGCAACCTACGCCAAAGCGCCGACGACGGCAGGACTCCCGGCTGATACGGTAGACCTTGACCTCGTTGCACAAAGCGTCGCCATGAATGGCGGCACGCCAACTATTGACAATTGCATCGACTGCCACGCCAAAGCCGGTGGCGGCGACAACGTCAAACATGGCGACCTCGCCATGGCGATTGCCAATACAACGCGTGAGTTCGATGTGCACATGGGTACGGACGGCGGCAACCTTGAATGCGTGGCCTGCCACGCGGTGCAACGCGATGCCGAAGGCAACATGCTGTCACACGGGATCGGCGGCATGCCGTATCATTCAGTTGACGAAGGCGACATGAAACAATGCGACGACTGCCACGGCGATCTGAACAACATTCATGCCGGGTCGTCTGTGGAACTCGTTTTCTCGAACAACCTCCATCAGAGACTCGCTTGCCAGGTCTGCCATATCCCGACATTCGCTCGTAACACATCGACGAAGGTTGAGTGGTATTGGGAAACGGCTGGTCAGGACATCGTGCCGCCGGTCGACCCCGCTACCGGTCGTCCGACCTACGACAAGAAGAAAGGCGACTTCGTGTGGGCCAACAACGTTCGGCCCGAGCTGCGTTTCTTCAATGGCAAGTACACCAAGATGCTGTTGGGTGCGAACGACACATACGAGACAGAGCCTGTGATCCTGGCCGAACCGTTGGGTGCGTACACCGATCCAAATGCCATGATCTATCCATTCAAGAAAATGATCGGCAACCAGGTGGCTGACGTTGTGAACAAACGCATCATGGTTCCGCACCTGTTCGGCCTGGCCGGCGGACCCAACCCGTACTGGGGTGCATTCGATTGGGATCTCGCTCTGCTGGACGCGGCTGCCATAACAGGTCAGCCCTACACGAGCGGCGATTTCGGCTTCGTCGACACCGTGATGTACCTGTCAGTCAATCACGAAGTTGCTCCAAAAGAGCAGGCCTGGGGTATGGACGCGAACTGTGGTGACTGCCACCTCGGCGGGCAGATAGACTGGGTAGCGCTCGGCTGGACCGGCGACCCGGCCATAGACGGAGTTCGACCGTAACATTCCCCTTGCCGCGATTATCATAAAACGGCAATCTGGAGGCGCCCGTCCTGGGCGCCTCTTTTGTGCCCGGTCTGTCAGCGGGCTGCGCGTTCGCTGCCGAGTTCGGTCAGAATCTGGTGCCAGTATTCCAGCGACAGATAAAACGAATCGACGGGCACACGTTCGTTCAGGCCATGGGAAAACATATCCTCCTGGCGCATGAACAGTCCCATCGCCCCATAAGAGGGCATGCCTGCAAGGCGCGTATGCAGGCTATCTGTCGCACCCGCCTGCATGTAGGGGACAAGTGGAACCTTGCCATGAGAGGCATTCGCCGCGTTGCCTACGGTTGCCGTCACCGCTTCCTGCAGCTGCGACATCGGGCCTTCCATAGGTTCGTAGGTAACGCTGATCTCGAGTGCTGGATT
>JAIBDF010000124.1 GCA_024679535.1 Chromatiales bacterium | reverse complement strand
TGAAAATGGCCCGACTGAACGGTGAGCTTTGTCTGGGTTGCGGCGTGTGTATACGCAGCTGTAACAAACACGATAGTTTGTCTCTGGAGTCGCGTCCGAAACGAGTTCTTACACCATTGAACGGAACTCACCGGACAGTAGTCATGGCCATTGAGCGCGGCAAATTACAAAACCTGATTTTCGATAACCAGGTCTTATGGAGCCACCGTGCCATGGCTGGGGTATTGGGTGTGATCTTGAAGCTGCCACCGATCAAACAGGTGTTGGCAAGTGAACAGCTCAAATCCCGCTATCTGGAATCACTAATACGATATACAAAGCATTAGTCAGCGCCTACGCTAACCGCACTGACTACCCGAGGTGGGTCATGTCCTGTGCCGTAAGAGACACTCTCGACACTACCTATGCTTCGCCTGTAGCCTTCGCGGCCAGAAGCGTCAAAAAAAGCACGCGAGTCTCCGGTCAGAGACGCTTTGAACACCTGACTGCCTGACCGCGAAGTTGAGATTAATTTGTGCCTGCGGCCCCCATCAAAAAGGGGACAGTCACCTACATAGGTGACTGTCCCCTTTTTGTTATGACTGGCGGTGGAGTGAGTCTGCCACGGACGCTGAGAACGCCACAGTATTTGCTACAGTCGTCTCAACTCGTATTCGTGCCAGGCTTCGAGTGAGGCGATCCTGTGCTTACGGATAACCTGCAATTTCCGCAGGAAGGTTTTGCGCGCGATGTCATCGAGGCGTGTTGGCAGTAATCCATAGAGCCAGGGCAGATCATGACCGATGCTGTTCTCCAGGCTCCGAATATGTGTCTCGAGAATTGCGTACGGACTCTCTGCAGATACTTCCCCCTCAGCCGGCACAATTTTTGCGCTGCCATCCTTGCCGTAAATGATCTGCACATCGCTGAGTGCCTGATTTACTTTATCGAGCTTGAAGTTCTTCCCGCCAAGAAAGGCGCGCAGGGCCCTGCGCACGCCCCAACGAATCGATGAATCAATGAGCACGTCAGACTGGGGCGGTGGCTCACGCTCGCAACTCAACGGCGCCAGATCCTTCGGATCGTGCATAGCGCTATTGCGATCCTCGAGGTCCGTTTGCGGGATGCCGCGCTTATCCAATTCCGGCCGGTAGCCCTCAAACACTTCGAAACGCTCGGTGAGTCGGATCGGGTCTATGATGTAACAATCCGGCGTACCGCCGGCAAACGGTCCGCGTAATCCGCGGCCTATCATCTGCCAAAACAGGTTCTTGCTAAACGTGAGTCGTGCAAGCACCACACAACGTATTTTGGGGTCGTCAAATCCCGTGGTCAGCATGCCGACATTGACCATCACACACGGATCATGACCTCGATCGAGAAATTCCTGAATCTGAACCTCCGGACGCACAATCTCATCATCCAAGTCGTCCTCCAGCTCTGCAATCTCACGGTCCTCCATGCGACTGTGTACAAGTGTGACCAGCCCTTCGCCGACACGCTTGTCACGTCGCAACCGGTCAACGACATAGTTGGCAGCCTCTACCGAGGCACAGAACAACATGGTTTTGCCCATCTCCGGCAATCGCCGCGCAATTCGGTCTGCGAGAAAATCGAGAATATCCGGATGCGTCATCACCTTGCGGTTGAACATCAGTGAGAATTCATGCACCCATTGTTTTTCCGAACAATCGCCGCGACGCAGTGTGTCCTCGGGCATCACCTCATCGATGATGCGTGATACGAGTCGCTCGGGGATATCGAAAAAACCGGATTTCTGAAGCGACAGATTGATCGGGCAGAGAATTTTCAGGTCTGTCAGTGCCTGCGTACTCTCACTGTGGTGAACAAGCACATCCCAGTCTTTCTGTGTGGCCGTGCCTTCCCGGACCGGGAAGATATAGTCCTGCAGCAGATCATGAGCGTCAGTCGCCGTGGGCATCGGCGTTGCGCTGAGGCCGATGACCGTGAAGCGCTCGTCGGCACTGCCCGATGACAACACCTTATCGTCGAACTTTTTCCAGGCACGCTGCAAGCCCTTTGCGCCGAGCTCGTGACATTCGTCGTAAATCAGAGTGATGTTGCGTGCAGCGCCCGAACCTTTGCGTGCCGTCAGCGCTGTTCGCAGTGGATCCCCGACGGTGCGGCCGTCTGCCGCCCGCGCGAGCCACTTCGTCAGGGTATCACGCGTGACGAAAACGACGTCTGCCTCATCAAACAGCGCCTCCTCCTGCACATGGTCGAAACCAGCCCAGCGCATCGCCAGCTCACGGTCGAAGCGGCCCAGCATTTCCACCAGGCGTATGACGGACTGGCGCAACAGGCTGACGCCGGCAGTCGCCCAAATGACACGGTCTTGCGACTGCTCCAGGCATTGCGCCGCGATCTCGATACCCACGCGGGTTTTGCCGGAGCCCGTCGGCAGGTGGATGATGCCGGAGGCGAAATTATTCTGCGACAGCCGCGCCATCGCTTCCGCCTGATGCTTGAGCATTGGTTGTGGATCGCCTGTGTTCACGCGGGGCAATGACCACAAGGGACCCTTTACCCGTTTCTCCGAAGCCGATCTCAGGTCCTGCAACAGCTCCAATGTGACTTCCGATACTGTGGCATTTACGCAGGGCCTTGCCGATGCCGGCGATGAGCGTGACGTCGCCTTTTTCTTAACCGGCGCAACTTTATCGGCGTGCCGCCGCCCACGCACGGGTTTCACTTGCCGCCGCTGTGGTGAAGTTTGGCGCACGCCAAACCGAAACCAGCTCAGTACGATGTCGAAGAAAGAATTCACGTCAAATTCGTCACGGCCGAGCCGGCTCGCGCCGCAAGACACTTGAAATTATCTGCGAGAGAATCAGTTATGTCACCGGGATATGTTTGTCCCGGAATCAACGCAATAGGCAATATCAACCGACCTGTCCTTTTCGACAATTGACGCCGGAGAATACAGCAGTGCCTATTTTGGGTCGAAGACGCACTGCGCAGTTTTGCAAAAATCCTAGGGCTTTTTCTGTATATATGCGAAGCCGGTGAAGAAAAGTCGTTTAGCTACCTCCGCCCGCGGTCATAAGTCAGTATCACGTTCTCGTCCGGGTACCAATACAGCGACGACCAGTAAATACCGTTGGCACCGCTATGGGCCAAAGCCCTGGTATTGCGGCTCGACTCGCCGACCTGCTTGTCGCGCGCGTTCGAGATAGATGACTGCGCTACAGGGACGTACAGGTTATCGTATTTCCCGAGGAATTATATGTCGTCACGCCATGCACCACAGAATCAACACACATACCGAAACTGATCCCACCTTTTGCCGTTGCATCGGTCGTTAACACCACGCTGCCATTCGCACCGGTCACGCCAGCCTGCGTCTCGGTGAATGCGCCAGTAAATGTGCCGGAAACTGTGGCTCCGGCGACCGGGCTGCCGAGATCATCCACGATGCTGACCGTCGCCTGACCTCGTTTACTGCCACGTCCGGCACTGGCTGTAGCCAACACGATGGACTGCACATGATGTGTCGTCGGGTCTGAATTATTACCGAGCGCGGTGACCATATTGATTCTGCCGTGCTGCGACCAGGCAAGAAGGTTCTGGTCGAGTGCACCATTAGAATCAGCACCACTTTCAATGCTACTGCGAATCTGTGCGTTGCTCGAGCCCGGGTTGTGCGCCCACAATAGCGCCGCCAGGCCCGCGACGTGCGGTGTGGCCATAGATGTACCGGACTTGTAATCGTAACAGTCGCTCGGCTCTCCGGCAGGCTGCCCACACGGGGCCCCCGGAACTGTGGACAGGATAGTGGAGCCCGGCGCGAGTACGGACACCCATGGGCCGAAACTCGAAAATGCAGACAAGTTGTCATGATAGTCGGTGGCCCCGACCCCAATGACGTTGGCATAGCCGGCCGGATACATTACTTTCTGCGAGTAGTCGTTACCGGAACCGGCAACCAACACCAGTCCGCTGCTCCAGGCAAAGTTCATGGCCGCCTCTAGTGTGGACGAAAACTCAGGCCCTGCGAAGCTCATATTGATGACATGGTACCTGCCGGAGTTCGCCGCATACATTAAAGCGTCTATGATGTCGTCGTCATCACACTGTCCAATGATAATGCCGTACAATACGAGCGACGTGTCTTCCCAGCAGGTTTTGAGCGAACCGATTGACGAATCCCGACCTACGCCTGCTATGCCAATGCTGTTGTGCGTCGTCGCCGCGGCGATACCGGCAACATGGGTGCCATGAGCGAGCACATCCTCAAGCGTAGACCCATGCTCGTCTACGAAATTCACTTGTTCCAAACATTTGCCATCTAAATCGAGGTGATCGCACGCAACGCCGCTATCGAGAATCGCGATACCAATCGCGCTGCTACCGTTTGTAATATTCCAGGCCTCCGGCGCATTGATGTCTGCGCCAGCACTTGCCTGATAGGCCGGCACGATAAGCGTGCCGAACAATGGGTCAACCGTTGCCCCGAACTGCTGGCCGGTATTGTGTAACCCATACTGTTCGTCAAAGTTGTTGGCAATACCAAGGCCAGGCTCCGTCCCTTCGGTGGTCGTTGGACGATACAGCTGGCGCCGATAATTCAAATCCGCAAATTCAACATTCGGGTTGCGGCGGTAGCGCTCGACTGCCGCTTGCGCGGAGCCTTTGGGCACCTGAAGAAGTTGAACGCCGATTGAAGCAGAAGTCTTGATCACCACAGCCCTGCTCTCTGCGTGTGCTGTTGCTACTTCGGCGGCGGCTGCGCCATGGATGAAGCGAACGAATAGGGAGTCGTCGGAGAATCGTGATTCGCCCTGGGCGACTGCATGCTGGGCAATCGCTGCACCGCTGGCGAGCAACGCGATCATGATGAGAATCAGAAAACGTAATTCAAAAGCCGGGATAGAAAAGCGCATAGGTCACTCCCTGTGTAGTCGGCTCCGTGCGTCCGACTTATTATTTTTATTTTTGTTCCGGAGCTGCGGAATGCGCCGGCTCAGAGTCCTTTTCAAAGCATAGATTGGCCGACGAAATTGCGCAATCATGCACAATCAGTCTGAGGTATCACAAGGATACTGGTTGCCGGGATAGAGATTATGGTAACCGCTTGGGACATTATTAGATGAGATTGCCGGAGCTTTCACATTCTGTCCGCGGTAGATAATGCAACAGAAAAGACGGTGGCATAGTTACCATTATGGTCTGTGATCTCGTAACGGAAAAACGTGAGTGACTTCGCTGCTACACAAAATCATGTGCGTGGTACGAAGTAAAAGCAGAACGAACGCGACAACTACCTTTCGACTTGAGACCGCAAGTACACAGGAATGGCGCGTCAGCATTTCCGGGGCGCTCAAGCAAGTAATCCTGGGCGCCGGCGCACTAAGACAAATCATCTCAAGGCGCGGGCTTAGAAAGATGCTCGGAGATAATGCGCTCACGCCCGAAAGGGGAAGTCCAAGAATCCCGGTCCCGCCCGAATTCAGCTCTACTGAATACGCATGACGGACGCTATCACGGCCAACAACTGCTACCAAAACCCTGGTTACAAGAATGTCGAAAACCGAGCGACGCACTGTTGGCTGCTTTCGCTGCTTCGGATTATGCTGCTGTCATGCCCGGCGGTGCGTATCATAATCAATGGTGGGTACGAAATCCGGACAATGGCATCACAATGGCGCTAGGTATCCACGGACAGATTTTATACGTAGATTGTAAACGAGAATTGGTCGCTGCCAAGTTCTCTTCACAACCCGAGCAAGACAATATTGCTATGGCGTTGGATCAGATGCTGGCGTTCGAAGCCATAGCCAAGGCGGTCAATTGATTATGAAAAGTAATGACAACAACCCGATGCTGGAGCCTCGCTTTGCTGAGATCGCCACATTTATGCGAGCACCCCTGGCTGAGTCGCTTGATAATCTCGATATTGCGCTCGTAGGCGTACCGACCGATCTTGGCGTTACGAATCGGCCCGGGGCGAGGCACGGGCCCCGCGAGATTCGCAACGCATCAAGCCTGATGCGAACAAGCAACCTGGCCATGGGAATCAACCCTTATGAGCTATGTCGCATTGCCGACGTCGGCGATGTGCGATTTTCCAATCACTTTGACTTAGAGAAGCAAGTCAAGGATATCGAGTCTTACTATCGGCAACTATCGGCTGCTGGCGTGCTTCCCGTAACGGCCGGAGGCGATCATTCAATCACCTATCCAATTTTCAAAGCGCTTGCAGCCGATGCGCCCATCGGAATGGTCCATATAGACGCTCACACCGATACGTGGGGTGAAATCTGGGGATCCAAATTTCACCATGGCGCGCCCTTCCGGCTGGCCGTCGAGGAAGGTCTTCTTGACCCCAAACGAACCATTCAGATCGGCATTCGTGGCGGGCAAAACTTCATGGATGGCATCGAATTCTCGCAGTCCAGTGGCATGCGAGTTGTTTTCATCGAGGAATTCGCCGAGCGTGGAGTCAGTGCGATCATCGAAGAAGCGCGTCGGGTCGTGGGTGATGGGCCGACTTACATTTCTTTTGACGTGGATGGCCTCGACCCCGTTTATGCGCCAGGTACCGGAACTCCGGAGATTGGCGGCATTACAACACTGGAAGCACAGCAGTTGCTGCGAGGCCTGCGAGGACTGAATCTCATCGGTGGTGATGTGGTTGAGGTCGCACCGCCCTTTGATCCGAGCGGTAACACAGCATTGGTAGGTGCCTCGCTGATGTTTGATATTTTGTGTTTGGTGGCGGACAGCCTAAGTACCCGAAAGGGATTAGCCCCAGCTTAGCTGCTGCGCAGTTCCGTCTGCCGATCGATTGGCCCGGCCAACGCGAATCTCTCGGCTTCCCAGCCGCCTGATCCCGGACCACCAAAACTGCGCGCGGAGACTTACACGGATTTGGCGTCGAATCTCGGCCTGGTCGGCTGCAGGTGGTCCGGAAAGGTGCTCGAATGGTCACGCAACCCCCCGAAAGAAAAAGGCCTTCGTGAGTCTCTGGACGGAGACTCAACGAATGCCTGACTGTCTGGCGGTGGAGCGAGTCTTGCGCGGAGGATACTATGCGGACTTCGCTAGTGCCGAGGCTGGCCGTTGAGAATCGATCAGGCCACACGCCGCGCGGCTGATTCCCTATCCAGATCGAATGTAGCCTGCAGGTTCATCCACAGCTTCGGCGATGTGCCCAGAACCTCCGAAAGATCAAGAGCTGCTGCCGCAGTTATACCTCGCTTACCTTTAATGAGTTCATTCAAGCGAGTCTTCGTCCAGCCAATTTTCTCGGCAAATGCCGCTTGCGTTACACCCTTTGGCTCAAGAAACTCCTCGAGTAATATCTCGCCAGGATGGAACGGGTTCTTAGGTTGTCTAGCCATTACACATCCTCCTTCAGTGATAATCTACAACTTGTACGTCGAAAGCATTTCCACTTTCCCAACGGAAAACCACTCTCCATTGATCATTTATCCGGATCGAGTGGAATCCTTTCCAGCTTCCTTTGAGGCCTTCCAATCGATTGCCAGGGGGCACCCGCAAATCCCTTAGCTCAGCCGCGTCATGCAAATAAAGCAATTTTCGCCTGGCTGCCCGACGAAGCTCGGGCGGAAACGTTCTCGTGGCTCTCGATTGCTTATCATCGAACAGATCCCTTGCGCGAGCATTTCCGAAAGTCTCAATCACGTTACTATATTATCGTAACCCGATAATGTGTCAAGCATGCGTTTCTCATGTTTTTCCCGAGAATTATATGGAGGATGCTCTGCGAGAGCCCGGTCTAGTCTACCGCGACAGCGTCCAGGGCCGCGGCCGTCGCATTCAACAGTGCATCTGGTCCGACCTCTTTGCCCGTCGCATTTTTCATCCACAGATCCGGCGCTATGTTCCCGGCAAGACACATGCGTTCAAACTCGGCACCAAGGTCGCCGGACTTTGCGATCTGTTCCTCGATCTGGTGCGCAATCATGCTACCGACGGGGTAATCCGGCAGGTACAGGAAAGAGTGAATCATGTGTGAGTAAATGCCGAACAACGTGACATCCTCGATACCGAACACCGGCGCGTAGTAGCGATTCCAGACGTCCCGCGCAATGCGCAGCGTCGCGGCCTTCAGTTGCGCCGGGGTCGCCTCGGGGTTGTCGTACATCCAGCGCCAAACGCCAATGTCGACGAGCGCTACCGCAGCAATCTCGGAGGCACCCCAGAAGTCATCCAGCGTTGCCAGCGCCTTTGCCTCATCACTGGGTGATGCAAGACCCAGCAATTCCAGGTCTCGCGCCTGGAACACGAAGGCTAACGCTTCGGTAAAGGCCGTGTTGGGCACGCCCTGCAACATGTAGTGATCGATATCATTGAGCGAAATAGTCTGCTCGACGTTGTGCCCCATCTCATGGACGGCAATGTTGAACCCTTTGTAATCCATACCGTCCGCGCCAACACGCGTACGCAGATGCGCCTTCGCATCACGCATACTGGCGCCCCAGGCATGTCCTGAACCACGCGCCGGTTCGACCACGATATTTGCAGCAAGTTCCTGCGCGCGATCTTTGTCGAACCCGAGTCCGACCAGCAGGTTAGGCATATCCGCCTCGTAGGCAGCCGCCGTCGGGTAGCGCTTCTTTGTAATCGCATCGAGGTCAGCTTCGCTGTATGCGCCACGTGCACGGAAACCGTTGTACCAGATGTCGAACGGTTCCAACGGCCGGCCGAGTCGAGACTCGATGAGGCGACCGGTGCGCTCCAGCAACTCGGATGACAGCAACGCCTCGAACATCGCGACGACGCGCTCCTCCGGAATCTCGCGGCTCTCATTGAAGCTGCGATCGATATGCGTAGGCGCTGTCGGGGAATATGGATCTATCTGACGGACCGCCT
>JAIBDF010000070.1 GCA_024679535.1 Chromatiales bacterium | reverse complement strand
TTTTTAGTTTTATTGCCTCTTCCAGGTAGGCCATCGCATCGTCAAGCTCATTCTCTTGATAGGCGAATTGTGCCCGAGAGTAATGGTAATAGGGATTGCGATCTCTGTAATAGGCCACCTTCTTTGAGTAGTACTCGGATTCCTCCTCACGACCCAGATGATGAAGTGCAATTGACAGATTCACGAGCGCCGATTTATTGGAAGGTTGAACCGAAAGGGCTTGTCGGTACGCCTGTTCTGCCATGTTGTAGTGCTTGTCTCGTGAATACAGTACACCCAGATTCACCCATAACCCGGCAACTTCAGGGTCCGATTCGATCCCTTTCTTGAGGTATCGGAACGCTTTTCTCAAGTCCCCAGCCTGCATCCACTCAACTGCTACATTGCTGTAATACAGGGCAATAGCGTAATTATCAGTCACTTTTTTTGTGTCGTAATTGCCGTTGTACTCAGCAGTATTAAAATCCACCACGTACGTTCGCAGGAAATTAACATCACTTCTAACGCCTCTAACCAGAACATTGATGTGATTATTCAACAAGATCGATTCACCATCCGCGCTAAAGCTGGGAGGTATGTCCACCATTTGGAAAGTCACATCAAGTTCCGCTTCACGGGCGAGTGCAAAAAACAGAATTGAAAAGGAGAGGCAGTTTCCCTGGCGAGTTTCGAAAGTCTCTATCGCCGTATAAGTGCGATTCGCGTCATATTCGAGCGTCAATAATCCGTCTTCAATCATGCCACTGATGAGTTTTCTTAGCCGTGAACGTGCCTGTCGATCGTCTCCCACCTTTGACGCGACGTAGTCCCGCAGATCATCGTTGAGAGCCATGATTTCATCTGTCCTGATATCCGAAACATCGACGACCTCACCAAACAACACTTGCCCGGATAATAAATCGTCGGTTCCGTCAGGAGCGCTGACGACAAGGGGTGTACAGGCAACCAGCCCGACACACAAAGCAGTCAGAAGTAATACGTTTCTCATTGCGTCATGAATCCAGAAAACATAGTGACTATTTCCATTGCTGATACCCGGATCAGGTAGCTGAGAATGACGGCCAGCAACGCGAATAAGGCTTGAAACAGTTCTGGCGGAATCCTGGACCGAGATCAATCCGAGCAGCTTTCCAAGGTAACGAAAAAGGGCTTACACGCAGGTAAGCCCTTTATAATTTAGCACACCCTGTTTTCGGCCCCTCAGGCTGGCTGCTTTCTGAACGCAGACTCGAGGTACATGCGTAGCGCCGCTGTACCGGTCTTGCGCTGACGTTGGCGCGGGCTGATGACGATCACTTCCCTGCCGGCCGATTCAAGTTCCGGTGTCAGGTCAACCAGACGGCCGGAGCGCAGGTAAGGCTCACACATATATTGCGGCAGGCGCGCGATACCAAGCCCGGCGAGGGTCGCTTCGCGCGCTTCCAATAATCCCGATACCGTGTACTTGGCCGTGATCGACGCCGTCGTTATCCTGTCATCCCGACCGAAACGCCAGGAGTGAATCCCGCGGTCCTCCGATTCGACAATGCAATCGTGTGCTTCGAGATCGAAGGGGGTGCGAACGGGCTCGTGTTGCGATGCATAGTCGATGCTCGCGAATACCGACTGTCGGACATAGGCAATGGTGTTTGTCCAACCGCTCGCAACAGTTACAGGTGCAAGTGCGATTCCGATATCGACTGAGTCTAAGGCTTCGTCGCTCCAGACCGTCACAGGTCGTCGTTCTATTCGGACTCCGGGATTCTCGGACTCGAAGCTGCCAAGGCGAGGCTCAAGATACCGATCAATAAGATCTGGCGGTGCGCCCACCCTAATGGGCGCATTGTTCACAACAATAGCGCCGATGGTTGCCAGCGATTGGGCATTGGCGGCCGACTCCAGCAAAATCTCACACTGCTCCAGGCAGCGCTGGCCGGCATCGGTAACGGTTATGTGCTTCGGGGTTCGGTCGAGCAATTTGACGCCCAGTGTCTGTTCGAGCGACCCAAGTCGACGACTGATCGTCGTTCGCTCCAAACCCAGGTCCGCTGCACATCGCGTGATTCCACCTGTTTGAACAATTTTCGCGAATAATGCCAGGTCCGCAACCTGCTTTAGCTCACCATGCATGCCATTCCCCTCCGTGAAAAATGATGTGTCTGTAAGTTAAGAGTCCTGGCAGAGCAAAATAGTTGTTGCATTTCGTGCGTTAATGCATCGCCAGACGTGCAAACTGTGCGGAATGTGAAACGTTGCAAATTCGTCACAACTCAGATGGAACCTGTTGCCATTTGATGCGGTCAGAACTTTTGCAGTTGCGGATTTCCGTGAAGGGGAGACTGTGTGTATGAGACGACGTAGCCTGGAACTGGATAGATATGATGTGGCAATTCTGTCAGCTTTGTCAGCAAATACTCGACTGACAGCTGTCGAGTTGGCGCAAAAAGTGCACTTGTCGCGCACCGCGGTATCACGTCGCATTGCCGCATTAAAAAGAATGAATGTTCTGAACGATGCTGCCGACGTCCTCAATTACGAGTCCATGGGCTTCAAAGTACGTGCCAGCGTCGAGATCTCGGCGCCAGGACAAGTCGTCAGCGTCCTCAAATCGGGACTCCTGATGCGCCCCGAAGTTCTTAGCGTCGCCGTGATAGCGGGTAATGGGCTGTTGTGCCTCGATGTCATTGCCGTCGACCTGGATCACCTGGACAGCTTCATTAACTCGGTACGGGAAAACTGCGATATAACAACCAAAGTGGTCTTCGCGGAAGAAAAGTCACAGCTCACACTCGTAGAACGCATGCGCAGACTGGGCGAAGAATCCAACAGCGGTCTCGTTCGCACCTAGCGCCCCTGCTATCCTCGCGGCATGACGAATGCCGATGTCCTGATTATTGGTGGCGGCGCAGCGGGCCTCATGTGTGCCATTACCGCAGCGGGACGTGGGCGTAACGTCATTGTTCTTGAGGGATCCAACAGGATTGGCAAGAAGATCCTGATGTCCGGAGGTGGCCGGTGCAACTTCACTAACCTCTACTGCGAGCCGTCGAACTTCCTGTCACACAACCCGCACTTCTGCAAATCGGCCCTGTCGCGCTACTCACAGCACGACTTCATCGCGCTGGTCGCAAAACACGACATCGCCTACCACGAGAAAACAGCCGGTCAGCTGTTCTGCGACGCATCGTCCAAAGACATCGTCGCGATGCTCCAGCGCGAATGCGACGCGGCCGGTGTGCGTATCGTGACGCAGAGCGACATTCAGAGCGTGGCGCATGATGAGGAGTACGAAGTCGTCTGTGGTAGCGGCAGATTCAGCGCGCCATCCCTGGTCATCGCATCGGGGGGGCTCTCCATACCCAAGATGGGCGCGTCAGGGCTCGGCTATGACATTGGCCGGCAGTTCGGGTTAAGGGTCCTTGAAACGCATGCCGGCCTGGTGCCGTTCACGTTCACGGGTGCGCTGCATGAACTCATGGAACGATTGTCAGGCATCAGCGTACCTGCGGCGGTAACCGCAAACGGCACCACTTTCGTCGAAGATATACTCTTCACGCATCGCGGCCTGAGCGGACCGGCCATCCTGCAGGCCTCGAGTTTCTGGCATCCGGGCGAGACTATCGAAATCGACCTCCTGCCCGGGATCGATGCCAGCGAAATCCTGGTCGCTGCGAAAGCCGAACAGCCACGGGCCCTATTGCGCACCGTACTCGCTGCACACCTCGTGCGAGCACTGGTTGTTGAGCTTCAGGACCACCTTTGGCGTCGGCGCACGGAGACGCCGTTGGCAGAACAAAGCAACGACAGACTTCGTGAACTTGGACGCAGTCTCAACCGATGGGTTATCAAGCCGGCGGCAACCGAGGGCTACCGAACAGCCGAGGTGACGCTGGGCGGCATCGATACAAACGAGTTATCGTCAAAGACCATGGAGTCCCACCGACAGCCGGGACTTTATTTTATCGGGGAGGTCGTGGACGTGACCGGCCATCTCGGCGGCTTCAATTTCCAGTGGGCCTGGTCGTCTGGCCATGCCGCGGGGCTCGTCGTCTGATTTGCTAACGTTTTCGGGTTACGCTGCATCAAAGGGATTATGGCGGCAGTTATCGAGATCGGCAGCAACCCACCGTCGCAGGCGGATTTTCACCGGGCAATTACGCAGCGCTCGGATCGCTGGTATTCGGCCTGCCTGAAGATAACCCGTAATCCGGACCTGGCAGCGGATGCCGTACAGGACGCATTGCTGAACGCATGGCGCAAACGCGGCCAGTTCAGGAGCACATCCAGACTCGACACCTGGATACATCGCATCGCGGTCAACGCGGCCCTGAACCTGCTACGAAAATCGCGGCCCGGAGTCTTCGAAGCACTCGAACACGATGTCGAGGACGACACCGATGACCCCGAGCGGACCTTGCTCGACCACGAACTCGAAAGCGATCTCGCCGCCTCTCTTGCCCGCCTGACAGAAGTAGAACGTGTTTGCTTTGTGCTCAAGCATCTCGAGCAATGGCGCGTCCGTGAAATCTCCGAATGGATTGGCACCAACGAAGGTCGCGTCAAACAAGCTGTGTTCAGAGCAGTACATAAGCTGCGGGTGGACATGCAGCACCTAAAGGAACAGGAATCATGAACGACAAAACTGACGACCTCGTTGCTGCGCATCGCGCGGATAGTCACGCGCCACCACCCGCCACTGTGCAGCGCTGGCATGACGCGCTTGATGCTGCCGCCGCCGGCGAGCAGGTCGCTACCCGGCCCGAGAGGAGCACATGGCACCCGACGTCATTCTTCATGGGCATGGCGATTGCGGCGACGCTTGCGCTGGGTATCGCGATCGGATTTTTCCTCGGCGACGATAACCCGGTGGCCGATGTGCAGATGGCTGGCGTCGAAGCCCCCGGCGTAGCCATGCCTGTCGCGCTATCACGCGGCCTCCAGGTGCACTTTCGCGACAGCCGCCAGCAGATCATGAATCTGCCCGACGCGGAAAATCGCGCCCTGCTGGTTCTGCGCATCATCGAACAGAACCGGATGTTCGAGAGCGCAGCCGTTAGCGGCGATGCGCCAAAACTGGCACGGGTCCTGCGCGCGTTCGAGCCCATCCTTCTGCAACTGGCCGCCGACGATATCGCCCCGGCGGACGCCGCGGCCCTCAGGGCACAACTCGCGTTTGAGATGAACGTAATGCTAACCAAACTCGGCGCTGGATCATCTGATGATTCACACACCACATGATTTAAGGAAGATCGCATGAATACAATTTCGAAACTGGCCATTGGCGCCGCCCTGCTATTGCTGGCGACAAGCGGCCTGGCCCAGAACGACACGGCTGACGATGCGGACAGCCTTCGCATGACTGCGCTCGAAGCGCTGATCAGCGCTCCACCCGAGCGGGCCCTGCCAATCGTCGACAAGGTCCTTGCCGGGAATCACAGCGCTGAACTAAAGGAGCGTGCCCTCTTCATCCTGAGCCAGATGGAGACGCCGGAATCGCAATCTCGCCTGCTGGCGTTTGCAAATGACAGTCAGGGCGAACTGCAGGCTGAAGCCATACGTATGATCGGTATAGGCGGAGACAAGGATGCACTGGCTGCCCTTGGTGACATTTACCGCAATGGAGACGGCGACGTACGCGAAGCCGTGTTTGAGGCCTACCTGATTGCTGGCGATAAGAATGCTGTCTTTGATATAGCTATCAATACCGAAAACGAGGAAGAATTCTCGGACGCCGTCAACATGCTCGGCGCGATGGGTGCCAATGAGCAACTGCGAGAACTGCGGGGCCGTGCCGGACTCTCGGAGTCGCTGATCGAGGCCTATGCAATCTCGGGTGACTCTGAATCGCTGCGCGAACTTGCAATGGATGACAGCAACCCCGAGATGCAGAAGCGCGCCATTGAGGCTCTCGGAATTGTTGGCGGCGACGAGGTCGAGCAAACGCTGGTTGCACTCTATGACAGTTCCGACAACAGCGATATCCGCGAATCAGCGCTGGAGGGCATGCTGATTGCCGGCCATGACGCAGGCGTACTGGAACTCTACGGAAAGGCCGACAATGCTGCCGAGAAACGGCGCCTGCTCGAATTCCTTGTCATGATGGACAGCGATGCTGTCTGGGAACTGATCGACAGTGCGCTTGAGGGGTCCGAGTAGTGCGCTCCGGCAGGACTGCCGCGCTGGCTTGGTTGGGGCTCGCGCTGCTTTGGAGCGTGCCAGCCAGCAGCGCACCGTCGGTCGGCGCTGCTGATGGCTGGTACAAATGGCAGGTGGACGGCGTCACGACGACACTGTTCCTGCGCCAGGAGAATGGCAAACCAGCAAGCATCCTGCTGTTTAGTCCGGACTGTCGGTGGTCTTCGAATGGTATCAGCGGCGAGGTCACCGACATGGGCGCGCTATCACTGGACGACAGTGTCGATATGCTACTTGATATCGTGAGCGAGAAAGATCTGGACATGGATGTGCGCGAAGAGGCGCTGTTCGGCCTCGCGCAATCGGACTCAGACACTGCGTTCGCGTATATCGATCGGCTCCTGTTCGACAACTAAGCGGATGTCGAAAACCCGTCGGGCGGGGCGCAGCGGGCGCGATATGCACTAAGCGAATACAGGTATAACGAAAGCGTCTGGCCATCGTCTTGTTCTGCCCTCCGGCTTGGATAGACTCGGCATTCTTATGAATGCAAACGTTGAATCCCTGTTTCCGAACCAGACCGAAGTCTACGACAGCATCGTAGACCTCGTGCCGGGACCGAATAACCCGACGCCGATGGTTCGTATTGGAGAACGCTTCAATCCGTACCCTGATTTCGAGCTCCTCGTAAAACTCGAGGGCATGAATCCCTTTGGATCGATAAAAGATCGAACCGCCATGTTCATGCTCAATGGCCTGCAGCTTGGCGCCGACCAGTCACTGGTCGAGCCCTCGGCGGGAAACACGGGCATCGCCCTTGCTGCGCTCGCCAACGCCCGGGGAATGCCAATCGAAATTGCGGTCCCTGATGGCGTGCCGGAGGAAAAGAAAGCACTGCTCAGGTTCCTCGGCGCCGAACTCATCGAAGTTGAGGATGAACTGTGCCCCATTTACCCATCTGAAGGTGCTCGCGGTGTTGTCAAAAGCATGGTCGAGAGCGAGGCCTATGGCGGCAAGTACGTCAGCCCGAACCAGTATGAGAGTAAGCTCAACGTCGCCGCGCACTACCACACGACCGGCCCGGAAATATGGCGCCAGACGGGTGGCCGACTCGATTACTTCTTTGCCGGCATCGGCACGGGCGGCACGATAACGGGGGTCGGGCGTTACCTGAAGGAACGCAACCCGAACGTCAGGATCATCGGCGTCGAACCAGCCGTTCGCCACCACAAGCTATCCGGGCTGAAGCGCGTGACCGGCTTGCCTGAAGAGCACTTCCCGAAGATCCTGGACAGGGAAGTCATCGACGAATATATCTCGGTGACGGACGAGGATGCCTACAGGGCAGGCATCAAAGTGGCTCGCAGCGACGGTGTCATGGTGGGTCCGACGACCGGCGCGCTGCTGCACGCCGCGATGGAATGGGGCCGAGAGCATGACGGGACTGCCGTCGTCATCTCCGGCGACAATGCGGCGAAGTACGTCTCCGCCTACGCCGAGTATCTATAGCCCTGCGATCATCCGTCCGAATTCTTCGACTTTGTCCCAGTCGGTGAATTCGACCACGGCGGTCGGGTCGGTTGGTCCCTTCGTCATCCACATGATGAATCGAATCATCTGCTTGTCGACGAAGCCGTAGTCGGGGTAGCTAATCTTGCCCGCGAAGACGCCCAGATTCTGCGGTTGCCACTCAATTTGCTTGAGAAACTTCTGCAGGTAGGGGTTGGTTTCGGGCGTATTCTTCTCTGGCTTGCGCGCCACGACATTGACTGAAAACAGCGCATTTGGATGGGCCTCCAGCATAGCCTGGTTCTTGCTGATGAAGTCATATACAGCCGGCTGGTGCTTGCCGTAACGAATGCTGGCGCCGATCACGACCTTGTCGAACTCGCGCCCTTCCAGCGTCGGACTGTCTATCAAGTTGCCCAGATCAACGCTGTCCCCACCCTGCTCTATGACCGACTGCAGGCGCTTGCATATCTCCACCGTGTGGCCATCTGTCGTCGAATAGAGTATGAGTACTTTTGCCATCTGGAACCTCCACTGATAATGGTGCAAAGTACAGGAGGAGATTACCCATGGCCAGCCACGCTGACATCGAGCAGGTACGGGAGCAGCTTCGGTCCATTCACGATCGCGCAACCGCCCTGGAAGCAAAGTACGCGACCGAACTCTCCGGTGTGCATCCGGCGTTTCGCGAGGGCGCCAGGAACCTGGTTCACTACCTCGCGCTGCGCAAGTCCAATACGCATGACCTGCGCAAGAAACTGCGTCGGCTTGGCCTCTCGTCGCTCGCCCATGCGGAACGCAATGTTCTGGGCTCCATCGACTCGGTACAGATAGCGATCGATTGCCTCGCCGGCGGCCGCGCCGTAGACGCAGATGCCCTCGCGGCGTCCCTCCAGTGTTCGAATCCTACGGCCGACGAACATCGCCACGCCATACTTGGCAGCAGCCCGGATGGTCGGGATGTGAGCATCATGGTGACGCTGCCGACGGAAGCTGCCGACAACCCGCTGCTGGTCGCCGAAATGCTGGCTGCGGGCATGAACCTGGCGCGCATCAACTGCGCTCATGATGATCCGACAACGTGGAAACGCATGGTCGAGAACATACGCCGAGCGGCCGATGACGCCGGCGCCGAATGCCGCATCGTCATGGACCTGTCGGGCCCCAAACTGAGAACCGGCGAACTCAAGCCGGGACCGCGGGTCATTCATATTCGGCCTAAACGGGATCCGCTGGGTAACGTTATCGCACCACGCCGTATTCGGCTGATACCGGATGATGTGCTGCAACATGGCACCAAGGCCGCGGTAGTCCCGGTGTCCCGCGAATGCATCGAGCAGGCTCGGGAGGGCGACAGAATTCGCTTCCGGGATACACGCGGCAAGAAACGGCGTCTCGTTATCACTACTAAAGACGATAAGGGCCTCGTGCTTGAGACTTTCCAGGGCGCGTATATCGCCAGCGGTACGAAGCTCACGCTGATACCTGCTGACGACGGAAAAAAGCGCGCGTACGAGGTCGGCGAACTGCCTGCCGTCGAACTGCCGCTGCTGCTGCACGTGGGCGATACGCTGATCATTCACCGCGACGCGATACCGGGTGAGCCGGCCATCGAGGATGCCGACGGCGTGGTTCTGGAACCTGCCCATATCGCATGCCAGCAGCCGGAGGTGTTCGAGTACCTGTCACCCGGCGAAGCGATATCGCTCAACGATGGAAAGATCTCGGGGGTCATTCAAAACGTAAGCGCTGAACAACTTGAGGTCGAAATAACCAATGCAAAACCAACAGGGAGCCGCCTGCGAGGACAGCGTGGCATCAACTTCCCGAACAGTGATATTCGTTTACCTGGTCTGACCAAAACCGACGAGGAAAACCTCGCTTTTGTCGCTGAGCACGCCGACGCAGTCAGCTTGTCATTCATTCGCAAACCGAAAGATGTCGAAGCGTTGTTGGCCGCACTGGACGAACTGTCTGCCGCTCATCTCGGGCTCATCATCAAGGTGGAGACCAGAAAGGGCTTCAAGAGCCTCCCCAAGGTCATGCTTGCCGCGATGCGGCGCTACCCTGTGGCCGTGATGATCGCTCGCGGCGACCTGGCAGTGGAATGTGGATGGGCGCGGCTTGCCGAACTTCAGGAAGAAATTTTGTGGGTTTGCGAAGCTGCACGAATGCCCGTCATGTGGGCCACCCAGGTGCTCGAACAGGAAGCAAAGAAGGGGCTCCCCTCGCGCGCCGAAATAACCGACGCGGCGCAATCGCAACGTGCGGACTGCGTCATGCTCAACAAGGGACCACATATCCTCGCGGCAATTCACACACTCGACAGCATCCTGCGCGGCATGCAGTCGCTGTACTTCAGGAAGACATCCTGACAGGAGGTAGTTGTAAATGGCTGGAGTTGACGGACGTGTAGCGCTTGTAACGGGTGGAGGTAGCGGCATAGGACGTGCAACAGCCGACCTGTTGGCCGCCCGCGGCGCTCAAGTGCTGTGTGTAGGACGAAGCCAGCAGGCACTGGAGAGGACCGGCTTCGAATACTCGGTAGCCGATCTTGGAACGCCGGAAGGCTGTGCAAAAGCGGTGGCGGATACCGT
This sequence comes from Chromatiales bacterium, assembly GCA_024679535.1. Classification (GTDB taxonomy): domain Bacteria; phylum Pseudomonadota; class Gammaproteobacteria; order Steroidobacterales; family Woeseiaceae; genus UBA1847. The sequence continues at coordinate 7,562 of JAIBDF010000070.1, read as the reverse complement.
ACAGCGGCTGGGACCCATCGAAATTCTTATCTGCAACCATGGCATTGGGTCGGCACACGAAGTCGTCCTCTGGGACCAGGAACCAGAAGTCTGGAACGAGTCGATGCGGATCAATCTCGATGGTCCGTTTCATCTGACGAGACTCGTGATGCCGGAAATGATCGAACGCAAATACGGTCGACTCGTCTACACGAGCTCCACGGCCGGACTGGTTGCCGAGCATGCAGGCAGTGCTTACAACAGTTCCAAGAGCGGACTGCTGGGACTGATGCGCTCGGTTGCCCAGGATGGCGGGGAGTATGGCATCACGTCGAATGCAGTATTGCCCGGCTGGGTACGCACAGCAATGGCCGAACGCTCGGCACGCCAGGAGGCCATCGATCGCAACATCTCGATCGAGCAAGTGTGGAAGGAACGGGCCGCACTGTATGCTCCGGGCCGCGTGGTCACGCCAGAGGAAGTCGCAGAGATGATCGCATTCCTCGCGTCCGAGGAATCCAGCGGTGTCAGCGGCGAGGCGATCAAGGTTGCGCTTGGGAGTGTTTGCTAATTTTCGGCACAGGTTGACTGGCGAACCGGAGTAACATTCGCGACAACATGTTCCTCAAAAAACTGCACAAATCCGGCGTTCAAAACACTCTTGCGCATTTCATAAACCTCCCTGACCGGCACCGGGAACGGTCCTTCATCATGGAACCACAAGCACCAGGCCCCGACCGGCAACTCGCCCCTCTCGAGCATGCCGGCAGCGTACTCGCCATACTGCCATTCCCAAAGCTCCATGATTTTGATCGCCACCATGAGCCCTGTGCTTTTCTCCTCCTGAGAAATTTCTTCCCCCCTGGCCCACTTATGTGTTGCCTCTATTACGTGCGGAAGCATGAGCGAATCCGCTATGTCTGAGCGATATTGCCTGAGGCTATACCTCGCCTGAGCGGCCAGGAACTTGTTGTTCTGTCTAATCTCCATTGCCAGGAAGACCAATCCAGCAATGACTCCAACATTGGCCCCAATAGTGGCTATTTGTCCCAGGTCGACTCCCATTTGTATTACCTCCCGGCAAGTGAGAAAGATGACAACAAAAATACGCCGCTAGCGACCACTATAGGTCGGCAACGGTCATTGTAGCCCAAGCAGTATCGGGGTTGGGTGGGCGCACGTTGGCAACCAGCACTCGATCCAGCTGTTCGTCTGGACCGCGTCTAAAGCTGACCGTCTGCTAGCGACCCGGCATTCGAGTCGGCTGAACTTTGCGGTTACACTCCAGACCACGGTAGAAATTGCTATAGCCGGCTGCCACAAACAGGAAAGCAGGGAGTCTGGAACGATGCCGAAGTCCAATGGAGTCATGCAAGAATGACCGCTTTACGAATAATCGTATGCGCACTACTTTCCGTCTCGGCAACTCACCTCAACGCAGAGGAGATCTCGAAAGAACATGCTCCGGGGCTATGGGGGCTCCGGCTGGTCGCATTCGGACAAAATTTTCCAGCCTATCCGTCCTCGACGGACCAGAATCTAACGGTACTTCCGATACCTTACCCCGTATACCGCGGGAAGTTCCTGCGTTTCGGCGAGGAGTTGGAGACTATTGCGAACAGCCAACTCGTGAACGCTAATCGCGTCAAATTGTCTGTCGGGTTGAGCGTTGGTTTTCCCGAGAAAAGCGACAATCTGAGTGGCCGCGCGGGAATGCCGGATCTGGACTTTCTGGTAGAGGCCGGACCTGAGTTGGACTTAACGCTTCGCGGCGGCCCGGACGAGTATCAAGAACTCATACTATCGCTGCAACTGCGGGGTGCCGTATCGATGGATGGCTTCGACGCGTCCGGTCGCGGCTTCGTATTCAATCCGGAGTTAGAGTACCTTGCTCGCAATTTTCTGGACTCGAAAACAGAACTTCGTCTTCGAATATCACCGGCTTGGGCGACGAGCAACTATATGGATTTTTTCTACGGTGTTGATTCCGAGTTCGCGACCCCGGAACGGCCTTCGTTCGATGCAGCATCAGGCTACCTGAATACCGAATTCCTCGTGGGTCTGAACCGAAAAATAACCAGTCGACTGGAGTTACGCGGCTCCGTTCGTCTCTGGGTAAACAAGGGCTCGGCGAATGACGTAAGTCCGTTGTATCAACGCGACTACGATCACGGAATTCGTCTGGCGTTATTCTGGACCGCTTGGGAATCGAAGCGACGAGCAGCCACTACGGACTGATTGCCTGATCAGGAAGTAAGAATCTGCGTTCTGGATAACTGCCTTGCAGCCCCCCCCCGTCGGCTGGCAGCATCCAACCGACTTTTCTGGTTTCCTGTTGAGGTGCGTCAGCCCCGCAACTTGGCCTGCGCTGCAGCCAGTCGTGCCACCGGCACTCGCGGTCCTGAACACGAAACATAGTTCAGGCCAACGTCGTGGCAAAACTGGATGGAGTCGGGATGACCGCCCTGCTCGCCGCAGATTCCAATCTTCAGGTCTGCTCGCTGCTCGCGCCCACCCTTCACCGCCATCTTGATCAATTTGCCGACGCCCTTCAGGTCGAGCACTTCGAATGGGTTGTCCTGCAGGACACCCGACTCGTTGTACATCGGCAGGAACTTGTTCTCGGCGTCCTCACGGGAGAACGAAAAAGTCGCCTGGGTCAGGTCGTTGGTGCCGAATGAGAAAAACTGCGCTACATCAGCCAGGTGCCAGGCACGTGTGCAGGCGCGAACGGTTTCAATCATCGTACCAAACTTGAAATTGAGCTTTTTGCCATGCTCCAGTTCGAGTTTCGCAACGATCTCATCGGTCGCCGCTTTGACGTGCGTGACTTCCTGTAGCGTGATGACCTGCGGCACCATGATCTCAGGCCGCACATCAACTCCGTCATCCACGCATTGCATGGCGGCTTCGAGCACCGCCTGGATTTGCATAGCGTAAATTTCCGGATAGGTAATGCCAAGGCGCACGCCGCGATGTCCGAGCATCGGATTGACCTCCTCCAGCTCACGGACCTTTTTCAGCATACGTTCTTTCCGAGTCAGCGCATCAATTACCATTTCCTCACTGAGCTCGGCGAAGACTTCCGGCAACTCAACCGTGTGATCCAGTGTAGCCAAAGCGGTCTGCCTGCCGCGAACCACATCTCGATAGATACGCAGTGTCTCAATCTGCTCAAGCAGCTGATGCTCTGTCGGCAGAAATTCATGCATGGGTGGATCCAGCAACCTGACCGTTACCGGGTTCGGCGCCATTTCCTTGAAGAGCGCGACAAAATCGTCCCGCTGGATAGGCAGCAATCGACCCAGCGCCGTCCTTCGATCAACCTCGTTGTTCGCCAGGATCATATCAATGACGATCGGCAACCGGTCGGTCGCATTAAACATACGCTCTGTGCGGCAGAGACCGATACCCATTGCGCCGAATTCGCGTGCACTGCGAGCGGCGTCCGGCGTATCGGCATTGGCCATGACCTTGAGATCAGCTGTTTCATCAGCCCAGCCCAGCAGCACTGTCAGATCTTCGGAGAAGTCTGCTGGAATCGTGGGAATCGCACCCATGTAGACCTCGCCGGTAGCGCCGTCCAGCGTGATCACATCGCCTTCGTGAAGAATGTATTCACCGACCTGCGCCTGGCGTAACGCAACGTCAACCAGGATGCCTTCCGCACCCGCTACGCAGGGCTTGCCCATGCCGCGCGCAACCACCGCCGCGTGTGATGTCTTGCCACCGCGACTCGTCAGAATACCCTGTGCTGCAAAGAAGCCATGGATGTCTTCCGGACGCGTTTCCTCGCGAACAAGAATGATAGCTTCGCCTTCGTTACCCAGCTTTTCAGCGAGATCCGCATCGAACACGCACTTGCCGGACGCAGCGCCTGGCGATGCCGGCAGGCCAAGTGCAATCGGCCTGGCAACACTCGATGGATCCAGCCGCGGATGAAGCAGTTGCTCCAGCAGCTCCGGTGCAACACGCAACAGAGCTTCATTACGTGTAATGAGTTTTTCAGCAAACATGTCGACCGACGTCTTCACTGTTGCTGCTGCATTCATCTTTCCGTTTCGAGTTTGCAGGCAGTAAAGCGTGCCCTTCTCGATCGTGAACTCATAGTCCTGCACTTCCTTGTAGTGAGACTCGAGCGTATTGCGCAACGCAACGAGCTGCCGGTACTGTTCAGGCATCTCCGTTTCCATTTCCTGCAGCGGTTTCGGCGTGCGAATGCCCGCAACGACGTCTTCACCCTGTGCGTTGATCAGGTATTCGCCGAACATTTCGTTGTCACCGGTGCCGGGGTTACGCGTAAAGCCCACACCCGTCGCACAATCGTCGCCCTTGTTGCCAAATACCATCGTGCAAATGTTGACCGCTGTACCGTTGGCCATGTCGGACGTAATGTGGAACTCGCGACGATAGTCGACGGCGCGTTTGCCCATCCATGAACGGAATACCGATTCCACAGCCAGTTGCAGCTGTTGCATAACATCGTGCGGAAACTCTTCGCCGGATCTGCGCCGGACAACATCGAGAAACTTTTCGCTGATCTCTTTCAGATGAGACGCATCGAGGGACACATCCGCCTTCACACCGACGCGTTTCTTAATGGCGTCAAAATGCTTGTCGAAGTGTTCATCATCGATGCCCAGTGCAACCTTGCCGAATAGCTGGATAAAACGACGATATGCATCGTAGGCGAAGCGTTCGTCGCCCGTCTGCTTGATCAGGCCGGCTAACGTCTCCTCGTTCAGGCCAAGATTCAAAACGGTATCCATCATGCCAGGCATCGACAGGGCTGAGCCGGAGCGGACTGACACGAGCAGCGGGTCCAAACCCTTACCGAACGTCTTGCCTGTGGTCTTCTCGAGATCCGCGATTTGCTCCTGAATCTCGGCCATCAAACCCTCGGGCAGCGCCTTCTCCGCGAGGTAGTCGAGACAGGCTTGTGTTGTGATGACGAACCCGGGCGGCACATTGAGGCCGATCTGGGTCATTTCACACAGGTTTGCGCCTTTGCCGCCGAGCAGTTTCTTGTTCTTGCCGTCACCTTCGACGAACGAATATACGAGTTTCTTCATGATGATTAGTTCTTACCTGAATGGGTGTACCTTTTTCATAAATACTCAAGCAACAGGGGGCCTCGCACCATAGCGGCAAACCCCTAAAAGTATGAGATATTTACACCGCGATGATCAAAAAGCTCGAAGGGCAGGGATTGGCATTATCAGGGGGCGGCTACCGCGCCAGCCTGTTCCACTTGGGCGTCACGCGGCGCCTGCACGAGCTTGGCATCCTCCAGAAGATCACGCGTCTCTCGAGCGTCTCCGGGGGCAGCATTCTTTCGGGCTTCCTCGCTCACCGCATGCTCGAGCGTGGCGCCACATACCTGACATTCGATGACTGGGAGCGGGAGGTTTCGGCACCGTTTCGGCAAATGGTGCGAAAGGATATCCGAACCGGGTTGTTCATGCGGCATTTTGCATGGAACTGGATCTGGCCGGCACCGCGCGCCCGAGGCCTCGACAAAGCATTCAGGAAACGCATCGGTGCAAGAGCGCTCACCGAGTTGCCCGCACGCAAAGACAACGGCGTCGAGTTCATTTTCCTGGCGACGAATATCGAGCAAGGAACGCCCTGGCGATTCACGTCGGAGAAGATAGGGACCTACACCACTCCCAATGATATGACGATCGCCGAGGCGGTTGCGGCCTCCGCATGCTTTCCACCCATATTCGGGCCGATCAAAGTGAAAAAGGACGGCAAGACTATTGGCCATCTGACGGACGGCGGCGTGTACGACAACACCGGCATGGAACCTGTGTGGAACAGTAACGCAGTCGTCCTGATTTCCGACGCCGGTACGCCGTTCGATCTCAAGGTGCCCAAGTGGTTCGGATCGCGCATCATGCGCTACGTCGATATCGGCAGGAACCAGGTTGGGGCGCTACGGCGGCGCGCGATCATTCGACGCCTGCATCGAGGCTATCAGACGGTGCGCGAGGATGAGGAGCCTTCCGCCTGCGCGCTCTCGGAACAGGAAGACTGTTTCATGCGCAGCCGCCGTGTCACGGAAAAACCAGCAGGCGCTTTCTGGCGGCTGGCGAGTCGCAAAAGCAATTTCTGCGAGAACTGCAGCGATGAGTTCGAGCGCGAATTGGCAGACCTGGAGAAGGACTGGTACGGCTATCCGGAGCAACTGCTGCGATCGCACATCGGCGAGGTTCGAACGGACATGGACTCTTTCACAAAAGCAGAATCGAAAATCCTGGAAAACCACGGCTACTTCATGGCCGACGTTGCGATCCGTCGACACGCCCGCCACCTGGGTGACATCAGCACGGAGTTTCGGGTGCCCCACCGTGACGTTCTCGAAGAGAAGTCAGTGCGCGACGCGCTGCGTGTCAGCCACAGCCGCCTGCACTTCTGGAGCCGCTGGTTCGACTAGGCACGCAGGCGAGACAGACCGTTCGTCAGCGTTCCGCCATTCATCGGAATGACGTGACCGCTTATCGGGAAATCAGCGGGATAACAACCCGCTCGTGCCCGCTCCTGCGATAACCAGAGCGAACGCGCCCACACCGAATCCAGCGATGGGTGCGCCACCAAACCCCCACATTGCGAGTAACGCGATGCCTAAGCAGGTCATGATGGCACCGGTAACCAGTCGCGCCGCTGACGGCGTGGGTATGTCCGGACTTCTCACACGACGCTCCAGTGGCGACATCAGGAGTGCAGCAGGTATCAACAGAATAATAAGAACGCCAATCCAGATCGGGCGAGTCAACCACCAGTCCGTCGTACCAGGTTCAATGTGGAAACCGAAACCGCCGGACAGGTAGAGCACCGAACCCAATAGCACCATGACCGTGATATGCCACAAATAGATCGTCATGATCATGCTGTTGACCAGGACGGTCGCTGTCCATAAACGCAGGCCCGACAGGGCTCTTCGCATTGGCCTTTCGAATGCGAGCAACAGGCCAAACTGAAAAACTCCGAGAGCCAGCAATGTAATCTTCGGTGGCAATGTATTACTCAGTCCTGCATCGGGCGAACCCACCATGGCTAACGGATACGGGCCCCATTGGACCAATGCATACAGCGTTGCAAAACCGAGCACTGAATACACCAGGAGTTTCGGCACACTGCCCATGCGGCCATCGCGCCATGCGAAACCGAGCTGGTGTACAGCGAGCCACACCCAGACATAGTTGGTCCAACCCGGCCAGCGAATATCAGCGGCAAAAAACAGTATGTCGATGATTACCGCAACGGCGGCCAGCGCCCAGAACGACAGAAACCCATACCGTCGCCAGAACTTGTAGGCGATGGGCGCAAGCAGCGCGAGCGTAATGTAGATAGAAAGAAACCAGGTCGGAATCAGTGCGGCCTGCGACGTAAAGACGATGACGGCCGGACGAACGTCCATCATCTTCATTACGCCGGCGACGACACCCCATGTGATGATCAAGGCAAGCAGCGGCGTTACCAGTCGGTGCAGCCGAGCTATCAACCAGTCGGCATACTCCTGCCCTTTGCGCTTCGCACTTTCGAGTGAAACGGCATTCGAGTAACCACCCACAATAAAG
>JAIBDF010000027.1 GCA_024679535.1 Chromatiales bacterium | reverse complement strand
TGGAATAGACCTGTAATTATATACAGTAAAAAGCGTAAAAACAATTAAAAACAATATGTTACAAGCTAAACAGCCCGCAAATACCAGTCGAAGTCCTGCTGGGCGATCCTGTTGTGGTATTGCTCCGCCTCGTAGCGACTGACCATTGCGTAATAACGGCAGTAGTCCTCGCCGAGGTACTCGGGCAGCACCTTGCTACGCTGGAATCTGTCGATGGCAGCTTCCCAGCGATTCGGGATTTTCAGCTTGGGCGTAATCTCCTGACCCTGTTCAATCATTTTGCCCGGGTCGATACGGTTCTTGATACCGTAATGGACACCTGCCGCGACCGCCGCCATGACCAGGTAAGGATTGGCGTCGGCGCCGGCAGTGCGATGTTCGAGGCGCAGATTTTTTTCGTCCGACTCAGGGATACGTACCGAGACGACCCTGTGATTAACGCCCCAGTTCGGCTCCACGGGCGCGAACATATCGGGACGCAACCGCCGGTATGAGTTCGCGTTGGGTGCGCCGATCAGCGTTGATTCGGGCATGAGTTTCAGTAGTCCGCCAACAGCATGTCGCAGACGTGCGGAGAAGGGCGGAAGCGCCAGCTTTTCCTTGCCCTGCGAGAAATAATTCTTGCCGTCCTTGTCGACGATACTCATGTGGATATGCAGGCCGCTGCCGGCATCGTCTTCAAATGGCTTGGCCATGAAGCACGCGATAAACCCGTGCTTGCGCGCCGCAGCCTTGATGATGCGTTTCAGCAAGACGGCGTGGTCGCAGGCCAGAACCGGGTCGTCGACATGGTGCAGATTGATCTCGAACTGCCCCGGCGAGTATTCCGAGATAGCGGCTTCGGCCGGTACGTTCTGTGCGTTGCACCAGTCGTACACATCGTCCAGGAATGCTTCGACCTCGAACAGGTCATCGGGATGATAGACCTGCGTGCCGGGTTGCGGTCGGTTCGTTCCCGGGATTTTTGGTGCGGCGATTTGCGGCTGCTCGGTATTGCCGTCTAGCAGGTAGAACTCCAGCTCGGTTGCTACGACGACTTTTTTGCCACCTGCCCGCAGCGGTTTGAGCGCCTTCTCGAGAACGGTCCGCGGATCGCCAAAGAAGTTGCCGCCAGCCTCCGAGGTCATTCGGAAGAAGGCCTGGCCCATAGGTTTGTTCGACCAGGGCACCGGCGCGATCGAGCCCGGAACGAGTTTGGCGGGAAGGTCCGGGTCGCCATCATCGGCACCGTAGGGCACGCCTGAGACCACGTCACCAAGACCGGTCAGCATCGTGGCACCGGCACAGAAGACAAAGCCTCCGCTGCAGGCCTTGTCGAAGTCGCCAGACCGTATGCGTTTGCCCTTCAAAATTCCATTGAGGTCGGGAATCAGCAGATCCAGCGATTCGAACTTGCCGTACTTCTTTTCTGCGGCTCGCAGCTCGGCTGAAAGGGAGCGTTTTCTCGCCATGGTTTTGTCTCGTAAGTGATTGTGTACACAAGGATCATTGATTTCAGGGATGACCGCAATGTCCATTCTGTTACTATATGATGAAACAATAATTCATAATATGGAACACTAAATGCGTGACAGAAAATCGCCGAAAGGCGCTCAGGCTGCGTTGCGCGCGGTGCGATTGCTCAAGCTGTTTACGTCGGAACGACCGGAGCTGCAGCTCGCGGAGGTGAGCGCGCTTGCCGGTCTCAACAAGACCACGGCCCATCGATTGCTGCAGGCCCTGCACAGTGAATCACTCCTGGATCGGAATGCCAGTAATGGAGCATACCGGCTGGGCCCGGCGCTCATGGCCCTCGGCGTGCAGGCCCTGTCGAGCGACAATCTGCGGCTCAAGGCACGACCATTACTCAAGCGACTCGCCGAAGAAACGGGCGAGACAGCAACCCTCGAGGTGCCGATCGACGACACGATGCTGATTCTGGATGAAGTTACCGGAGGGCATTTCCTCGCGGCGGGAGGCAATGTCGGCACTCGCTGGCCCATGCATGCAACGTCGACGGGCAAGGCGTTCATCGCCTTCAATGAATTCGGTATGGAGCGACTCGCTGACCGGCTGACGCCGCTGACAGCACAGACTATCGTGGAGCATAGTCATCTTGAGGATCAGTTCGGAGAGGTACGACGGCGTGGATTTGCGGAAACAGTAGACGAGCTGGAAGACGGGTTCTCGGGCGTTGGCGCCGTCGTTCGTGGCAGCACCGGCGAGATTCTTGGTGCATTGTCGATTTGTGGTCCGACACAGCGTATGACGGAGAGTCGCCGGTCGAGCCTTGGCGCAACCTTGTGCGCGGCGGCCGGCCAACTGCAGCCGCGCTACTGAGTCGCCGTGATAAGATGCGCAACGTCCCTTGGCTGCAGGAATAACTCTATCAATACTCGCAAGCTGGTCTCCCGGAACCCTATCCGCAAGTTGATCGTCGCAAGCTTTATTGCGGCCCTTATTCCTCTCTCTGCTGCAGCGATCGACGTCGAAACACCGGTTGTCGGCCTGACCGGGGTGCCGCTGGATTACTCGGTGTCTGGTGCAGCGGCCGGCGAGACGGTGCAATTGTCGGCTGCTGGCAAGACGTACACAGCGACGGCGGACGCCGATGGCAATGCGTCTTTTGCCGATGTTGCTATCGCCGAGGCCGGTCCTGCGACGATTTCGGCGACAGCGGGTTCTGCGACGGCCACCACGGACCTGCGCGTTATTCCCGGATGGGTGTCGGTACTCCCTGCGATCCTCGCGATCACGATTGCGCTGACGCTGCGTAACGTAATCCCGGCACTGCTGCTCGGGCTGTGGGTTGGCGCCACGGCCCTGCGATCATTCACCTTTGAAGGTGCCGGCCGCGGACTGCTGGACAGTTTCCAGGTGTTTGTAACGGGAGCCATAGCGGACTTCGACAGGGCATCGATCATCCTGTTTACGATGATGATCGGCGGCATGGTCGGCATCATCACGCGTAACGGCGGTATGGCGAGTATCGTCAGGGCGATCGTGAGTCGTGCGAAAACGGCTGTGGGCGGGCAGGTCGCAGTCTGGCTCATGGGCCTGATGATATTCTTCGACGACTACAGCAATACGCTGGTCGTCGGCAACACGGCACGCTCTTTGACGGATCACCTCAAGGTGTCTCGTGAAAAACTCGCCTATATCGTCGACTCGACGGCTGCGCCCGTTGCCTGTATCGCATTGATCACGACCTGGATCGGCTACCAGATCGGCCTGGTCGACCAGGCGCTCGGATCGATCCCCGCGTTGTCGGACGTGCAGGCTTACTCCGTGTTTATTCACTCTATTCCCTACAGCTTCTACCCGATTCTCGCGATCGTTTTCGTGCTGATGATCTCGGCCAGCGGGCGCGACTTTGGTCCGATGTTCACAGCAGAAGTGCGGGCGCGCAACGGCGCGGTAAAGCCAGAGACATCCGAAGACCTGCCCTCGATTCAAGGTGACGAGCTTTCGCCCAAGGACAAGATACCGCTGCGCGCGATCAATGCTTTCGTACCGATTATCGCGCTGGTTATCGCGTTGATGGTCAGCCTCGTCCTGCTGGGTGAAGGCGATTCTCTGGTCGCCATACTGGAAACGACCAGCCCCTACCAGGCAATGATGTATTCGTCATTCGTCGGTGTATTGGTTGCAGCGGCGCTGTCGATCGGTCAGCGCATCCTGTCGATTCATGAGACGGTGGACGCCTGGTACGGGGGCTTGCGGGCAACCTTGTTTGGCATGATTATCCTGGTGCTCGCATGGTCTTTGTCGGACCTGACCGCCTCACTGAATACGGCGCAGTACCTCGTGACACTGCTCGCCGATTCACTGCCGGTTGCATTGATTCCGGCCATCGTGTTCATTCTCGCGGCCTTTACCGCGTTTACTACGGGAACGAGCTGGGGAACGATGGCCATCCTCATGCCCCTGATCATTCCGCTGTCGTGGGCCGTCATGACCGTTAACGGTATTGGCGACCCGAGTGGCATGCATATCCTGTATTCGGCGGTGGCATGCTGCCTCGGCGGCGCTGTTTGGGGTGATCATTGTTCGCCGATCTCGGATACCACGGTGCTGTCGTCTGTTGCGAGTGGGTGCGATCATATCGAGCACGTGCGCACACAGTTGCCTTATGCGTTGCTCGTCGGCTTTGTCGGGCTATTCGTCGGAACCATTCCTGGTGGTTTTGGGATGCCGCCACTTATCTCGATAATCGTTGGGGTTGTTGCGCTCGGCACCGCCCTCAGAGTATTCGGGAAAAAAGCGGAAGCGAGCTAGTCAATGTATCCCAGACCCATTGTCGGCGTTCCGTCGGACCGTCGTGAATACGGGCCACATCCGTTTCACATGGTTGGGGAAAAATACCTGCGCGCATTGGTGCAGGCGGCGGATGTATTACCGCTCATGACGCCGGTGCTGGCGGACGACGTCGACATTGACGAATTGCTTGCGCTGTTTGACGGAGTTTTCCTCACGGGCAGCTACTCAGACCTGGAACCGCATCATTACGGCGGTGAACCGAGCTCGGAGGGCACGCTGCATGATCCTTACCGTGATGCCGTGACGCTGCCTTTGGCGCAGCGGGCGCTGGAGGAGGGTGTGCCACTGCTGGCGGTCTGCCGCGGATTTCAGGAGCTCAATGTGGTCCTTGGCGGTACGCTGCACCAAAAAGTGCACGAGGTACCGGGCTATCACAAGCATCTCGAGAACAAAGAGGATCCGCTGGACGTACAGTATGGGCCGTCTCACCCGGTGGGCCTACCCGAAAATGGACTGTTGCGGGAACTGCTCGGCAGTGATACTGCAATGGTCAATTCATTGCATGGACAGGGGATCGCCAGGCTCGCTAGCGGCGTCAGCGCGGAAGCAATCGCCGACGATGGCCTGATTGAGGCTTTTCGCGTGGACGGCGCGCCCGGTTTCACGCTTGCGGTGCAGTGGCACCCAGAGTGGAAAGCAATGGAAAATGAATTTTCGAAGGTGATTTTCAAGGCGTTTGGCGATGCGTGCAGGGAGTTCGCAGGCCGGCGACAGGTGTAATGTGAGTGACAATCTACTGCAAGACTGGCTAACCGAAAGGCACATCGAAGATGTTGAGGCCATTGTGCCCGACATGGCCGGTGCCGCGCGTGGCAAGGTCATGCCCGCCGCGAAGTTCGGCAAGGGCGATATGAAGATGCCCGAGGCAGTCTTCGGGCAAACAATATCGGGTGATTACGTCAGCGATCCGGACAACGTCGAAGACCGCGACATGTGGCTGGTGCCAGACCCGGAAACGCTGCGGCCCGTACCATGGGCGGTGGACCCGGCGGCTTCGGTTTTCCTCGACTGCTATCACCGCGACGGTTCTCCGGTTGCCAAGTCGCCGCGCAACGTATTGCGCAACGTGTTGTCAATGTACGAGGCGAAAGGCTGGATTCCGGTGGTGGCGCCCGAGGTTGAGTTTTACTTGCTGAGCCCGCATTCCGATCCAAACGAAGATGCCGAGCCACCCGAGGGCCGTCTGGGCTGGACTGAAGGTGCGAATCAGCCCTATAGCATCGATACGATGAACGACTTCGACGGATTCGTAAACCAGGTCTACCAGTATTGCGAAGCGCAGCGCATTAACATCGATACGATCTCGCAGGAGATGGGTCCGGCCCAGTTCGAGTTGAACTTCCTGCACGGCGATGCGCTCGAGCTCGCGGATCAGGTGTTCCTGTTCAAGCGCACGGTTCGCGAAGCGGCAATTAACCACAAGATGCACGCCACGTTCCTCGCGAAGCCGATGGCTGAAGATGCGGGGAGCGCGCTGCATATTCACCAGAGCGTCGTTGACACACAAGGCAATAATGTTTTCTCCGATGAGAAGGGCGAGCCGACGGAACTGTTCCACGGGTTCCTCGGTGGTTTGCAGAAGTACATGAACGAAGCGCTTCTGATGTTCGCGCCCTACGTGAATTCTTACCGTCGCCTTGCGAGCCCATGGTCGTCTCCCGTCAATCTTGCCTGGGCAATCGATAATCGCACCGTCGGACTGCGCGTTCCTGATTCGCCGCCAGAAGCGCGCCGCATAGAAAATCGGCTCGCCGGTTCAGATGTTAATCCCTACCTTGTCATTGCGGCGTCGCTTGCGTGTGGCTACATGGGCATGGTCGAAGACTTGGAGCCGACCGAACCCACTGAAGGTAGCGCATACGGTAACGATCACAGCCTGCACCGCCACATCAATGCCGCGATTGACGCAATGCGCGGGTCGCAGGTGATGCGCAACACGTTGGGAGAGTCGTTCGTCGATTTATACGTCGCGTTGAAAGATGACGAGTACAAGGAATTCGAGGAAATCATCACGCCTTACGAGCGTGAAATACTGATGTTTAATGTTTGATGCTTAGTGATCAGGTGAACCCATGGCAGCAATAGAAAAACGCTCACGCGAAGACTGGCAGGAACTCGACAGGGAGCACCATTTACATCCGTTCACGGATCACAAGGACCTTCATCAGAAACGTTCACGTATTATTACTCGTGCGGAAGGCGTGTATATCTACGATGCTGATGGCAGCAAAATTCTTGACGGCATGTCGGGTCTCTGGTGCGTAAACACTGGTTATGGCCGCGATGAAATCATCGACGCGGCTGCAGCGCAGATGCGAGAGCTGCCGTACTACAACAATTTCTTCCAGTGCGCGCATCCGCCGTCGATCGAACTTGCCGCGATGCTCAAAGAGGTTACGCCGCCGCAGTTCAACCGCGTGTTCTTTACCGGTTCGGGTTCCGAGTCCAACGACACAATTGTGCGAATGGTGCGCACCTACTGGGACCTGATGGGCCAGCCCGAGCGTCATACGATCATCAGCCGGTACAATGCGTATCACGGCTCCACTGTCGCGGCTGCAAGCCTTGGTGGCATGAAGCCCATGCACAAGCAAAGCGGACTGCCGATTCCAGGAATCGTGCATGTCGACCAACCGTACTGGTTTGGTTCGGACCGGAGCCTGTCGCCTGATGAGCTGGGGCTCGCTGCAGCCCGGTCCATTGAAGACAAGATCAAGGAAGTCGGTCCTGAAAAGGTCGCGGCTTTCATCGGCGAGCCGGTTCAGGGTGCCGGCGGCGTGATTATTCCGCCGGACAGTTACTGGCCCGAAGTTCAGCGTATCTGCGATGAATACGGGATCCTGCTGATCTCCGACGAGGTCATCACCGGCTTCGGACGACTGGGTGAGTGGTTCGGCGCGGACTATTTTGTTACGAAGCCTGACTTCATGCCGTTCGCCAAGGGCGTGACGTCCGGTTACCTGCCTCTTGGTGGTGTGTTGGTCAGTGATCGTGTCGCTGACGTTCTGGTGGAAAAAGCCGGTGAGTTTGCCCACGGTTACACCTATTCAGGCCATCCAGCTGCCTGCGCGGTTGCAATCGCCAACCTGAAAATTCTGCAGCGAGAGAACCTCGTCGAACGTATTCGTGACGACATCGGACCGTACCTCCAGGCCAAATGGGCAGCGCTCGCCGAGCACCCGCTGGTTGGTGAGGCACGCATGGTGGGATTAATGGGCGCGTTCGAACTGGTGAAGGACCAGGAGTCACTGGAGCGCTTCGACGAGAAGGTCGGGGCAGGCGGGGTTTATCGCGACCATGTGACAGCGGCTGGACTGTGCCTGCGAGCCTCCGGCGATACGATTATTTGTGCTCCGCCATTCACGCTCTCATACGCAGAGGCGGACGAACTTATCGACAAGGCGCGCATTGCGCTCGACCTGACTCAGAAATCGCTAAAGGGCTGACTGTGGATAAGTTCAAGGGCGATAACGCGATAAACCGGGAAAGTCTGTACGGCACGATCCCGGAGCCGACCTATGCCGGCGTAACATCTTTCATGCGGCGCAAGTACGTGACAGACCTTCAGGGGGTGGACGTTGCCGTCACTGGCGTGCCGCTCGACACGGCGACGACTAACCGCCCGGGCGCTCGCTTTGGCCCGCGTTCCATTCGCAACGCGTCGACGATCATGGCCTGGGAAAAGCCCTACGGGATGGCGTTTGACCCTTTCGACAAGCTGGCTGTCGCCGATGTGGGTGACTGCTTCTTCGACCATGGTAAGCCTGATGCGGTACCCGATGCTATTGAGGCACATGCGTCGAAAATTATTGAACAGGGCCCCGCGCTGCTAACCCTGGGCGGCGATCATTTCATCTCCTATCCCTTGCTCAAAGCCCACGCAACGAAGCACGGTGCGCCACTGACGTTATTGCATTTCGATGCGCACAGCGACACGTGGTGCGATGAGGACGATCGCATCGACCACGGTACGATGTTTTACTGGGCCGCAAAGTACGGCATCGTGGATCCTGCGTCATCAGTGCAGATCGGATTGCGCACTGAGAATCCAGACACCATGGGCTTTAATATTATCGATGCGCCGCGTGTTCACCGGATTGGTATCGATGCGGTTGTCGCCGAAGCACGCAGGCACCTCGGCGACAAACCCGTCTACGTGACTTTCGATATTGACTGTCTCGACCCGAGTTACGCACCGGGAACGGGTACGCCGGTTTGCGCTGGACTGAGCACGCACCAGGCGATGTCCATTCTGCGCGGACTCGAGGGAATCAATGTCGTCGGGATGGACGTTGTGGAGGTGGCGCCTGCCTACGACGTCGCCGAGATTACTTCGCTGGCGGCAGCGCACATCGCGATGGAATTGCTCTACCTGTACGCGAGCAGGTAGCTCAGTCCGTCGGCGGCATTTTTCCCGGCAGAAATACGCTCACGATCAGGTCGGCGATCTCGTCCAGGGTGGCATCGTCGTTGACATCAATACCGCTGGACGCCTGCAGTTCCTGGCCGAGCGCGAGCAGGCCACCCGATGACAGCCGAATCATATTGAACAACAACCTGGGATTCCCCTTGACGGCGATGTCCAGGGCCTGCAGTTCCGTGAACATGGCGAAAGATGCATCGAAAAAGGGCTTGAGATGCGTCTCGACCAACCAGTCAAGGCGCGGGCTGGGGTAGCTGGCTTCCTGCACGATGACCTTATGCAATGCAGGCTGGCTCTTCGCATAGTAGACATAGGCTCTGATCATCGAGGCCATGCGCTGCTTCGGGCTCTCTTTCTGGTGGTCTTCAAGCGACGCGGCGAGCGAACGGCGAAAATCGCGAAATACCCTGTCGGCAGCCGCACGCCAGAGCTGGTCCTTGTTCTTGAAGTGATAAGTGATCAGCGGGTGATGCACGCCGGCGCGTTCCGCAATGTCACGCGTCGAAGTACCCTTGAAGCCATTCTCAGAAAACGCCGCGATCGCAGCGTCCAACAGCTTCTGCTGGGTGACGATACTGCGTTGTTGTTGCTTGCGCGAGGGCTTGTCCGCGACGGGGGACGTGTGGTCTTGAGTCACAGTGCTTACCAGTCCAGAAAACAGCAATCCCCGAGAGTAGCGGGATTGTCATATATGGTCCAGTCTGGTAAACGATTCAGTACAAGAATCGCGTAGTCAAGGGACAAAAGTCCTTTATTCGAGCGCAAACATCATGCGCACACCGGCACGTTTTTCAACCAGCACGCCGTTCTCAACGACGGGCTCGAATTCCCATCTCTCCACCGCGCGCAATGCGGAAACGTCGAATACGTCTTCCGGTGATGCTTCCCGGACTTTGAGATCCTTAACTGATCCGTCCATGGCAACGGTGAAGACGACGTCCACCCAGCCTGACAGGCCCCGGCGCTCCGCGGCTCGCGGATATTTCGGTGCTACATAGCGCGTTCGGTTCAGAGCGCTGATTGAGACAGGACTCTGATTCAGAACGACTCCGGGTTCCTGAGCGACACGTTCAGCCTGGGGCTCGACGACAGGGTCATCGACAGTCATCTGTTCGGCTTCACCAACATCATCCGCCACGACGACCTCAGCCGCGTCACTGGTCGCTGCCGCTGCCGCAAGTGCAGCTGCAGCTGCAGCTGCTTCATCTGCCAGCCGCCGCTCTTCAGCCGCTTTCTCGGCGGCTGCTTTCTCAGCGGCGGCCTGCCGATCGGCCTCTTCGACACGACGGCGCTCCTGCGCGGCGCGCTGCTCGCGCTGCACAACGGCATCGCGTGCATCACCCAATGTTGTAGCCGCTACGGTTAGTTCGGAATTATCGGGATCAATTGCGCGCGCGCTGTCAAGCAGGGTTTCGGCGGAGTCAAAATTGCCGGCGTCGATTTCGGCGCGTGCCTGCAGCACAAGCTTGCTTGCAACGGCATTAAGCCCCTGTCGTGCTGCAGTGTTATTCGCATCATTGGACAACACAAGATCGTAGTAATAGCGTGCGTTATCGTTAGCAGGACTCAGTAGATTTCCTTCCTCCATGCGGGCATTGGCCTTGGCCAGCACGTCGTCCGCCTGCTGTGTGCTGCGGGCTTCTGTCAGCTCGGTACGAACCGCGTCGATCTCAGCCGTGTCGCCAAGGTTGAGCGCGACGGCTGCGGCGACCGCACTACCCGCATCTTCGAAGCGTTTCTCGCGAATCGCGGTGCGTGCGTCAGCGATATGATTGCGCAGCTGCACTTGCCACATCTGAGCCGTCAGGAATGGCAGGCGGCTGTTATTGGCATCCACTGTCGCCACTCGTTGGAGTGCAGCTTCGGCTTCGCTCAAACGACCCTCGAGCAGGGCTGTCTCTGCAATGGCCAATGCCTGTTGA
Source organism: Chromatiales bacterium (assembly GCA_024679535.1). Taxonomy (GTDB): domain Bacteria; phylum Pseudomonadota; class Gammaproteobacteria; order Steroidobacterales; family Woeseiaceae; genus UBA1847. Next base: position 21,207 of record JAIBDF010000027.1, on the reverse strand, counting down.
ATGACCGCATCCAGCTCCGCAGCATGAATCGCGTTTGACGGATCCGCAGCAACTGTGGCTGCGTAAAGTTCGATTGCGTTTGATCCGAGAGGATTGAAAATCTGCCCTGCTTCACGCGCAAGACGTGCTTCCGCGACCAATGCATCAACATCAACGCCAGGCTGCGCCGCTGCATCGAACTCGCTATCCGTTTCGTTAGCCGCCGGAGCGGGTGTTGTTGCCACGGGTTCAGCGACCGGGGCACCCTCGTCGCTGTCGCTCATGAACCAGTAACCTGCACCGGCAATCGCGATGACTATGACCGCGGCCAGCCCGATAATCTTCGGGTTCGTGAACACCGATCCACCGGTGCTGCTGACTGGTGACGAACGCGGGATTTCCAGAGCGGGGCTATCAGGTGATGACGGCAATGCTTCGTCATCGCCCGTGAATTTCTTACTGACAGAGCTAATGAGGCTGGTGACGGTCTCTGTCAAACTTGAGTCGTCGTTGCCGAACGCGCTGGATAGTCGTTCGTTGACCGGCGATTCGATGGACACATCCCCGAGTGGCGGATCGACTGACTCTGGCTTGGCTGCCGGTTTTGGCGCCGTCGCTGGCGCTGGCTTTTTCGCCCGCTGCGGCGCTGGTTTGGGAGCCGCTTCGGGTGCGGCGGCACGGCGAGCCTCAGGTTTCGGGGCTGGGGCCGGTTTGGCTGCCGGTTTAGGTGAGGGTTTAGGTGCCGGTTTGGCGGTCGGAGCTGGTCTGGCTGAGGCAGTGCCAACTACCTTGAAGGCGGCATCGGGAGCTTCCAGGTGATGCTTCACAGACGCTTCGACAGCGAGACGGGCCCGACCGGGAGAAACCGGCTTGAGCAGGAAGCGGTATACCTTGCCACGATTAATAAGGTCCATAAGCATTTCGCCGTCGTCTCGGCGGCCAGCGACAATTGAGACCAGGCGCGGCGAGCCTTTGCGCAAATGCTGTGTCAGCTGTTCAATTTTCTGGCCCACCATGGCGGCATCGACGACGGCGACACCGACTTTATGTTCGCGAATCATGGCGTCGGCCTGGGCCAGTGTGTTCGCATAGTGGACGGTATGCATGCCGCGCGACGATTCCCTGATTGTTGTCAGGAATTCCTGGTCCTTGGTCAGGACGAGGATGTCGATCGACTGTGATCCGACTGCTGAAGCAGCGGAGACCTGGTCGGGGTCGAGGACAGGCATACGACCGGTGCCCTCGGTGATGATGGTGGAGCCGTTCGCAGACGTCTCCATGACGATGTGCGCGGCAGGCTCGTCCGGGTTAGCTGCCGTGTCGTTGGCGGATTCTGCGAGGGCCATCAGGCGCATCTGGCGAGTCGCGTTGTCCACGAGTTTCAGCAGTGAGTCACTCGTGACACTGCCGCGCACGATCTGAAAAACTTCCTCGTCACCCACCAGGGCTTCGAGTCCGTCGTCGCCACTACCCGCGAGCAGAATGCCGACCGTATCCGGCGAACGCTTTCTTGCTTCACGTAGTGCTTCGAGGCCGCTCATGCCCGGCAGCTTCTGAGCGGTGATAATGACATTGATTGGTGTTTCGACCAGCGTGTTCAAAGCCTCGCTGCCGCTGGTTGCGCAATGCACAGTATAACGATCGCTAAACCCGGACCTCAGCGAGTCCAGGGTGCTTTGCTCACTATGCAGCAACAGTACCTGTGTTTTGAATTGGTCGAACGCCACCGTGTTTCCTCCATGCCTTATCTTGAATAGCCTACGCAGTCCCTGCGTTTAAGAAGTATATCCATAGGCGTTATGGGAAATGTCGGTCCGCGGCGACAGGATTAAAAATCTGTGACATGGCGCACAGTCAAAGTGCAGGTCGCGTCACGTTTGCGGTTCCGGGCGATCCGCAATTGCGACTGTTCGCGTCGATCGAGGGTTCAGGCCCGGTTTTCGATCTCGGTCCGGAGAGCTTCAATCGCCTCATCCAGCGGCATCACTTGCTGCTGTTTGGAACCCAGCCGGCGTACCGCAACCGTGCGGTTTTCCAGCTCTCGCTGGCCCACGGCGAACAGGGCCGGGACCTTGGCAACACTGTGCTCGCGGACCTTGTAGGCGATCTTCTCATTGCGCAGATCGCAGTTGGCACGCAGGCCGGCTGCACGCAGCGCAGCGACGATCTCCGTCGCGTATTCATCGGCGTCGGATGTGATGGTCAGTACCTCAACCTGGCGTGGCGCCAGCCACAGTGGCAAGTTGCCGGCATGGTGCTCGATCAGAATGCCCATGAATCGCTCGAGCGAACCGAATATCGCTCGATGCAACATGACGGGTACGTGCTTGTTCCCGTCCTCGCCGATATAGGTCGCCCCGAGACGGCCCGGCATGTTGAGATCAACCTGTAATGTGCCGCACTGCCAGTCGCGGCCGATGGCATCTCGAAGGACAAACTCGAGCTTGGGACCGTAGAAAGCCCCTTCGCCGGGGTTATGTGTGTAGTCGAGACCACCGACTTCGAGTGCCTTGAGCAGCGCCTGCTCCGCCTGATCCCAGATTGCGTCTTCGCCAACGCGAGTTTCCGGACGATCGGCGAACTTGATGCGCACGTCCGCAAACCCAAAACCGCGGTAGATTTCAAGAATCAGTTTGCAGACCGCAATCGACTCATCAGTGATCTGCTCCGGCGTACAGAAAATGTGTGCATCGTCCTGCGTGAATGCACGTACGCGCATCATGCCGTGCAGCGCGCCCGAAGGTTCGTAGCGATGGCACTTGCCGAACTCGGCAAGTCGCACAGGCAGGTCGCGATAACTCGTGATGCCCTGCTTGAAGACCTGCACGTGTCCCGGGCAATTCATCGGCTTGACGGCGTATACGCGACCATCGACAGTCTCGGACGTAAACATGTTGTCGCCAAAGGCCGCGTTGTGGCCGGATTTCTCCCACAGCGCTTTGGCCATGATTTCAGGAGTATTGATCTCCCGGTATCCGGCTTCGTTCTGTTTTTGCCGCATGTACCCGATCAGCGACTGGAACACAGCCCATCCGTTTGGGTGCCAGAACACGGCGCCGGGCGCTTCTTCCTGGAAATGGAAGAGATCCATGACTCGGCCAAGGCGACGATGGTCGCGTTTCTCGGCTTCTTCCAGCATATGCAGGTACTTGCGCAGCGCCTTGTCATTGGACCAGGCTGTGCCGTAAATGCGTTGCAACATCTCGTTGTTCGAGTCGCCACGCCAGTAGGCGCCCGACACATGCGTTAGTTTGAAGGCCTTGCCCAGTTTTCCGGTCGACGACAAATGCGGTCCGCGGCACAGGTCGATGAACTCACCCTGGCGATACAGCGTCAGGTCCTCTTCCGAGGGAATGCTTTCGATGATCTCAGCCTTGTACGCTTCGCCGATACCGCGAAAAAACTCGGCCGCCTTGTCGCGCTCCCATACCTCGCGCTCTATGGACTCGTCGCGGTCGACAATATCCTTCATACGAGTTTCGATTGTTTCGAGATCTGCTTCCGTGAATGGCTCTTCACGCGAAAAGTCATAGTAGAAACCGTTCTCGATCGCGGGGCCGATGGTCACCTGGGTATCGGGCCATAGTTCCTTGACCGCCTCCGCGAGAACGTGGGCGGCATCGTGTCGCAGCAGCTCGACACCGTCGTCTGAGTCGCGGGTTACGATCTCGACAGCGGCATCGGCTTCAATGTCGCGATTGAGGTCCCAGAGTTCTCCGTCGACGCGGATTGCGACAGCGGCGCGCGCGAGTCCCTCACCTATGCTGGCTGCGATTTCGGCACCGCTGGTGGCTTTGTCGAACTGACGGTCGGAGCCATCAGGCAGGGAATATTTAGGCATATTGAGGTATTTCGGCGAAAGATAATGACAGCGCGCAATTGTACGCGAATTAGGATCGCGTACAATCCGCCTCCATGACAGACAACGAACCGCGGGACTTCATCCGCAAGATCATTTACGACGACCTTGAGTCGGGCAAACACACCGGAATCGTCACGCGCTTCCCGCCCGAGCCGAACGGGTACCTGCATATTGGCCATGTCATGGCGATTTGCCTGGACTTCGGCGTGGCCGCCGAGACCGGCGGCAAGACTTTTCTCAGGCTGGATGACACCAACCCGGGCAAGGAAAGCCCCGAGTTCGTCCAGGCGATCAAAGACGACGTCCACTGGCTGGGCTTTGACTGGGGTGACCGGCTGACGCATGCGTCCGACTACTTCGATCACCTGCACGAGTCCGCGATTCGCCTGATCGAGATGGGCGCTGCCTATGTGGACAGCTTGAGCGCAGAAGCGATTCGCGAGCACCGCGGTACACTGACCAAGCCTGGTACGAACAGTCCTTTCCGAGACCGGAGCGTCGAAGAGAATCTTGACCTGTTTAGCCGCATGTACGCTGGTGAGTTCGCCGATGGCGAGCATGTGCTGCGCGCGAAGATCGATATGGCATCGCCCAATATGAATTTGCGCGATCCGGCGATTTACCGCATTCGTCACATTCCCCATCAGAATGCGGGCGACAAGTGGTGTATCTACCCGATGTACGATTTCGCCCACGGCCTGTCGGATGCCTACGAGGGCATTACACACTCGCTGTGCACACTCGAGTTTGAGGATCACCGCCCTTTGTATGACTGGTTCCTCGATCAGCTAAAACCGGAACACCGGCCGCGCCAGATCGAGTTCTCGCGCCTGAATCTCGCGTACACGATCACGAGCAAACGCAAGCTGAAGATGCTTGTCGACGAAGGTATTGTGTCCGATTGGGATGACCCGCGCATGCCGACCATCTCTGGAATGCGGCGGCGAGGATATCCGCCCGAGGCGTTGCGCGAGTTTGTGAAGCGCGCGGGCGTGACCAAGAAAGACAAGCTCATCGAAATGGGCGCGCTCGAGAATTGCGTGCGCGAAACGCTGGGCGATTCCGCGCCGCGTCGCATGGCTGTTCTCCGACCGCTCAAAGTTGTCCTGACTAATTACCCTGAGGATCAGGTCGAATCGATGGAGGCCATGAACCATCCGGGCAATCCCGATTTTGGTACACGCGCATTGCCATTCTCTCGTGAACTCTGGATCGATCAGGATGATTTCATGGAGGAGGCACCGCGCAAATTTTTCCGTCTGAAGCCGGGCGGTGAAGTCCGGTTGCGCTTCGGTTACATCATTCGTTGCGATGAGGTCATCAAAAACGATGCGGGCGAGGTTTTCGAGTTGCGCTGCAGCTATGACCCGGACACGCGCAGTGGTACCGGCAAGTCGGATCGTAAAGTCAAAGGCACCATTCACTGGGTGTCATGCCAGCACGCAATCGACGCATCGGTCCGCTTGTACGATCGCCTGTTCAATGACGCGAATCCGAATATGGCGGATGATTTTCATAGCGTACTCAACGCGAGTTCTCTGGAAGTTGTAGCGGCAAAACTGGAACCATCGCTGGCGGCAGGGGATGACGCCGTGCAGTTTGAGCGCCTTGGTTACTTCAGCGTGGATGCGCAGGACAGTACGCCGGATGCGCCCGTATTCAATCGCATCGTCACACTTCGCGATTCATGGGCGAAACTGGAAAAGCAGGCGCTCCAAAAATAGGTACCAGTTACCCTATTTCCTAAAATGGGTACCAGTTACCCTATTTCCTAAAATCCGTACGAGTTACGCTATTTCCTGACGGGAAATACGGTAACTGGTACCTATTTTTTGGTACCTATTTTTTGTCGTGGATAATGAGGGGGGCGCCGCGCGCTGATCCAAGTCCATCGGCGGCGCTACCTTCCGCTCGCGCTATTTCCACAACACCAAACGAATTCACCAGCGCCAGGAAGTCGCCGGGTTGCACGCGCCCATAGGTTGTCTGCATCTGTATCTGGTGTCCGGCGATATCGGCAACGGGTTGTTTGAAAGTCTCAAGCAGGCCGGCATCAATGTTACTGATCAGGTTCCCGAAGGTGTCGACGGTGACGATCACGCCCGCGATCCTGCTCGTGGAAACATCGGGCTCGTCTATCCACCCGGGCGTCCAGTCCTGCGTCGGCGTCGTGATCGCTCGTGCCGCAATGCGTCCAGCGGCCAGCTCGGCGGCGATCGGGGCAAATATGTCGCGACCGTGAAACGTTGCGCTCGGCGTCGGGAGGTCCAGGCTTGCCAGCTTTGACATGTCCAGCTTGAAGACCTGCGGATCGCCACAGGTATCGAATAGCTGGGCGAGCAGGCCGTTATCAGGCGCCATGAAGATGTGACCGTCGCATTCGGCGATTAGGATATCGCGCTCGGTGCCGACGCCCGGATCGACGATGGCGAGATGCACCGAGCCTTGTGGGAACCAAGGGTAGGAGCGGCTTACCCAGAAGCCAGCTTCGGGCGGCCATTGCGCCGGTATGTCGTGGGCCAGGTCAACGATCTTTGCGTCGGGGAAGCGGGTCAGGATCACACCCTTCATAACAGCAGCGAACGGGCCTTTGTGGCCGAAGTCCGTGGTGATCGTGATGACGCCCGATGGTCGCATCGTGCCAGTCTATCAGGCCGCGTCGCCAAGAACGCGCTCACGCTTGCGAAAGCTGTGGCGCGCCCAGTAGATAAATACCGTATCAATCGCGGCTATCGCGGCTTTGAATACATACTTTGCTGCCCCAAGCGCCAACGCCGTCTTTAGATCGACGACGCCCCACCAGGCGACGAGCGAATAGATGGCCGTATCGACAACCTGAGACGCCAGTGTCGAGCCGTTGTTGCGTAGCCAGAGCCAGCGTTCGCCCGTTAGTGCCTTGATCTTGTGAAACGCCCAGACGTCGAAGTGCTGGCTGATGTAATACGCGAGCAGGGAGCCAAAAACGAAACGCGGTGTGAAGTTCACGATAGTCGCAAACGCATTGTGTATCGATGCGGAAAACGCGGCTGTTTCCGGCCGGGTACTCGGCTGGTAGAGCAGTGCGAGGCTGAGCATGATCAGCACAATGACACTCACTGTAAATCCCATGCGCACGGCCTTGTTGGCCGCCTCTTTGCCGTAATTTTCGCTCAGAACATCCGTCGCGAAAAAAATACTCGAATAAAAAATAACGCCAAGGCTCGTCTGCATGCCGAAAATGATCGTCAGCTTGGGTCCTTGCAGGTTGGCGAGAATGATCGCGACGGCGATGGCGATCTGCAGGCCAACCTTGCCGAACAGCCTGTACAGCACCAGAGTGCAGCCGAGATCGACGAACAGAGTCGTCAGCCAGAGCAATTCCTGATTGGCGGTGAAAAACTCTATGATGAACTGTGGGAACATCCGGCGAGTCTAAGGTTGGGGCGCCGTGTCTGCCAGTTTGTCGAGGTGCCAGTCCGCGTTGCCGAACAGGGTACCAATAGTTGTCAGTCGCTTGAAATAGTGCGCGACATCGAGATCCCACGTGACGCCCATGCCCCCATGAATCTGCACGGCGTCTTCACCGAGCTTCTTGCCCTCGGTGCCGATCAGGTATTTGATCGAGTTGACTGCGCGCTTGCAGTCGTCACCTTCAGCGTCGCGCTTCATCACGGACCACATCAATAGCGACTGCGCTTGCTCGCAGGCCATCAACATATCGACCATGCGGTGCTGCAGCTCTTGAAAACTGCCAATGGGTACGCCGAACTGCTTGCGGCTCTTGGAGTACTCGACCGTCTTGTCTTTGAGGACGTACATGATGCCAACGGCCTCTGCACAAACGGCCAGCGTGGCGTCGTCGATGGTTGCATCCAGGGCGGCAAACCCTTTCCCGACCTCCCCAATAACGGCATCTGCATCCGCGCGAACACCGTCAAGCATAATTTCCGCGGCGCGCAGTCCGTCAACGGTCGCGTAAGCGTTGCGTGACATGCCTGCTGCATTTGCATCGATCGCAAACAGCGTAATGCCGTCTTCTTCAACGGTTGCGCCGGACGTGCGCGCCGGAACGATGAGCAGGTCGGCGGTTCCGCCGTTTGGTACCAGGCCCTTGGTGCCATTCAGTACCCATCCATCACCGTCCGGTGTCGCAGTTGTGTGTACGCTTGCGAGATCGTAGCGTGCCTGGGGTTCATTGAATGCGAGCGTTGCCTGTAACTCACCGCCAATAATTGCCTGCAGCCACCGTTCTTTCTGCTCCGGACTGGCCGCGCGCCTCAGGATGCCGCCGGCAAGAATGATATTGGCCAGGTAGGGTTCGACAACCAGACCGGGTGCGAGGCTCTGCATCAGGACCATGACATCGGTCGGTCCGCCACCGAAGCCACCGTCTTCTTCGGTGAAAGGTACGGCTGTCCAGCCGAGTTCAGCGAACGTCGACCAGACTTCTTCGCTGTATCCCTGGTCGCTCCCGGCGTAGCCCTGGCGGGTATCGAAATCGTATTCGTTGTTGATAAATTTGCCGACGCTGTCAGCCAGCATCGTCTGTATTTCGGTGTGCGTAAAATCCATGAGGCTACCTACAGTCCAAGCACGTGCTTGGCGATTATGTTTTTCTGAATCTCGTTCGATCCTGCAAAGATCGTTACCTTCCGGTTGTTGAAATAGGTGAGAGCGCTTTGTGTCTCTGCTCCTTCTCCAACAGACGGTTCGGCCTTATAAGGCAACGCGTAGTAGCCCGCCGCTTCCATGGCCAGCTCGTCGATAGCCTGCACGATTTCCGTGCCCTTGATCTTGAGGAAGGATGACTCAGGTCCGGGCGCTCTGCCGGAGGTGACCGCGGCCAGTGTTCTTAGCTCGATATATTCCAGTGATTTCAGGTCAACTTCGACGGCGGCGAGTTTCCGCATGAAGTTCCTGTCGTCGGCAAGTGGCGGAGCACCTCGAACCGACCGGGCGGCCTGTGCCCGAAGTTTGCGCAGCGCATACTCGGAGCGAAAGGTGTGCGCCGAATTGGTTCGTTCGTGCTGCAACAGTACCTTGCCGTAGGTCCAGCCTTTACCTTCTTCGCCGACGAGATTCTCGACCGGAACCTCAACATTGTCGAAGTGGATCTCGTTCACCTCGTGCTTGCCGTCGAGGAGGATAATCGGCGTCACGGTTATACCGGGCGTCTTCATGTCGATGAGCATGAAACTGATCCCTTCCTGGCGCCTGGCGACATCGGTGCTTGTCCTGACCAGGCAAAATATCCAGTCGGCATACTGTCCGAGTGTCGTCCACGTCTTGGTGCCATTTGCGACATAGTGGTCACCCGCGAAGTCGGCACGCATTTTGAGCGATGCCAGGTCGGAGCCTGCGCCGGGTTCAGAGTAGCCCTGGCCCCACCATACGTTGCTGGCCAGGATGTCCGGCAGGAAGCGCTGCTTCTGTTCGTCGCTGCCAAAGGTATAAATGACCGGTCCGACCATACGCAGGCCGAAAGGAATGACAATGGGAGCGTTGGCAAATGCCTCTTCACGGGCGAAGATGTACTTCTGTACGGGGCTCCAGTCAGTGCCGCCGTATTCGATCGGCCAGTTCACGCCGGCCCAGCCTTTGCGATACAGGATCTGCTGCCAGCGAATCTGCATTTCCGGCTGCATCTCGGCGCCGGAATCCATGGCTTTGCGGATATCATCAGGTAGTTCGTCGCGGAAAAATGCCCGGACTTCTTCCTGGAACGCGAGGTCGTTATCGCTAAAGGTGACGTGCATGCAGTTATTCCCTCCAATTAAGCGCCGTAGACTATCAAAGACCGTGGTGGCCGTCTGTTGCTGTTTGTATCGGCGGTCGTTTGCGGCAGAATACGTCCATGAGCTCTGACCTGATTCCCGATGATGATTCCGCGGCAAATGTTGCGGTGATGCGCGATGCGTTGCGCAGGCCGTTGCATGACCTGAGGATCTCCGTTCTCGACCAGTGCAATTTTCGCTGTCCCTATTGCATGCCCGAGGACGAATTTCACGCAGACTACGAATTCCTGAGGAAGCAGCAGCGCCTCAGCTATAACGAAGTCCTTAAGATTGCGCGCGTGGCTGCACGGCTCGGCGTGAGCAAGATGCGCCTGACGGGTGGTGAACCGCTGCTGGACAAGCACCTCAGCACATTGGTTACGGGTCTGGCAGAAATTCCGGGGGTCGACGACCTGGCTCTGACCACAAATGCCATGTTGCTTGCGCCGGTCGCGCAGCAGCTGGCCGATGCGGGGCTACATCGCGTGACGGTCAGCCTGGATAGTCTGGACGAGGATGTATTCCGGCGCATGAGCGGCGGACGCGGCAATCTCGCCCAGGTGCTGGAGGGTCTCGACGCCGCACAGGAGGCCGGGCTCACGCCCATCAAGATTAACGTCGTCGTACAGCGGGGCGTGAACGATCATACGGTACTTGACCTTCTCGAGCATTTTCGCGGTAGCGGCCACATCGTCCGGCTTATCGAATTCATGGACGTGGGCAATCGCAACGGCTGGCGTCTCGACCAGGTTGTCCCGTCGCGGCAGTTACTTGATCTCATGCGGACGCGCTGGCAGCTCAGGCGTATGGACCAGAACTACCCGGGCGAGGTGGCAAGGCGCTATGAGTATGTCGATGGGCAGGGCGAAATTGGTTTCATCTCATCCGTAACCGAGCCATTTTGCGGTTCCTGCAGCCGCGCGCGCCTGTCAGCCGACGGGATGCTTTATACTTGCCTGTTCGCAAACCAGGGTACTGATTTGCGCGAGTCGCTCAGGAACGATGCCGATGACGAAGAGCTCACCAACATTCTGTCGCAGATCTGGCTTCAACGTGCGGATCGCTACAGTGAGCTGCGCCGTCCGGAGATGGCGGAAGCACACGTCCTGCGCAAAGTGGAAATGTACCGAATCGGGGGATAGGCATTGGGCAAGCTGAGTCACATAGATGCGCAAAATCGGCCGACCATGGTCGACGTCAGCGACAAGCAGGCGACGGATCGTGCCGCGCTGGCACGGTCTCGTGTGCGCCTGCCGGACGAGATTGCGGCACATATTTCCGGTGAAGAGATAAGCACGAAAAAAGGACCCGTTTTTGCGACTGCGATCATCGCCGGTGTTATGGCGGCGAAAAAAACTCACGAGCTGATTCCGTTCTGTCATCCGCTGGGGCTGAGCAATTGCAGAGTGACGATTGAGTTGCAGGACAACGATGTCATCATCGACTGCTTGTGCAAAGTGCATCACAGAACCGGCGTGGAAATGGAAGCGCTTACGGGTGCAAGTGTTGCAGCGCTGACCGTGTATGACATGCTCAAAGCGATGTCGCACGACATCGTGATCAGCGAAACGAAGCTCCTGTCGAAGACCGGCGGCAAGCAGGATTTCCATCGCAATGAGTGAGCAGCCACTGTATGGCCTCGTCCTGTCAGGCGGAAAGAGCAGGCGTATGGGTGCCGATAAGGCGCTGCTCGAGCGCAATGGTCGGTCGCAGCTGGCTTTTGTCGTCGGATTACTACGACAGCATGTGGAGCGCGTGTTCGTATCCACGCGAGAGGATCAGCAAAACGAACCTGAGCGCGCGCGTTATGATCTGGTGATCGATCATTATAATGATATGGGCCCGCTAGCCGGCATTCTCTCAGCGATGGATGACCATCCCGACGCCGACTGGCTCGTGGTGGCCTGCGATCTGCCAAACATCAACGATGCGACGCTTACATTTCTTCTTGAACACCGCGCTGAGGCGCACCCTTTCACGGCGTATACAAGCAGTCACGATGGGTTACCGGAACCGTTGTGTGCGATCTACCGCGCGGACAGCGCGGCGCTGGTTCGCCAAATTGCCGAGGACGGCATCCACTGTCCGCGCAAGATCCTGATCCGGTCCGACACGCACCTGCTCGAGCAGATCGATCCCGCGTCCCTCGATAACGTTAATACGCCTGACGACCTTGCGCAGAGCGTGCTGGAGACTGGGTCGTGAAGACAATAACGGTGCGTTATTTTGCGATGTTTCGTGAGCACGCCGGGGTGTCTGAGGAAACCCTGACCCTGAATGCTGCGACGGTGAAAGACGTATTTGAGTGTACGCGTGACCGTCATGGGTCAACGGAGCCCAATGGTCATTGCAAGGTCGCCATCAACGACCATATGGCCGACTGGGATACGGCTGTTAGTGATGGGGATATTATCCTGCTGTTTCCCCCAGTTGCGGGCGGTTGATGTGATCGAAGTCACCGATTCCGTCATCGACACAGCTGCTCTGCAGCGCTCCCTCAAGAACCCTGCTGCGGGCGGCTACTGCGCGTTCGAGGGCTGGGTGCGTAACGAGAACGAGGGTCATGTCGTCGAGCGCCTCGAGTACGAGGCGTACGAGCCGCTGGTCATTGTCGAAGGTGAAAAGGTCCTGGCAGAGGCCAGAGCGCTGTTTCCTTTCCTGGACGCGCGCTGCGTGCATCGTGTCGGCATGCTCGAGTTGGGTGAGTGCGCCGTATGGATCGGGGTTGCCTCCGCGCATCGTGATGAAGCCTTCAAGGCATGCCGCTTCATTATCGACAAGATCAAGGTGCGATTACCTATCTGGAAAAAGGAGCACTATGCCAATGGTGACTCCGGCTGGGTGAACTGTGAGCGCTGCGCGGCGCATGGGATTGCGGAATGAGCTGGCATCAGGTATCACTGATCGCAGATTTGCGGAAAGCTGGCGGCGCGGGGACAAAGGTTTGAAGGTAGTACGGTCGATTGAGGATGCGAAGGCGCTCGAAGGCGAAGAAGTCGGACTTTCCGAGTGGATCGTCATCGATCAGCATCGCATTGACCAGTTTGCCGAGGCAACGGCCGACTACCAGTGGATTCACGTTGATACCGAGCGGGCCGCAAAAGAAATGCCCAACGGTAAGACGATCGCGCACGGTTATCTGACGCTTGCGCTGATTCCGGCGCTTACCGGCAATTTCGTCGAAGTCGTTAATCTGGAAAGGGCGATCAACTTTGGCCTGAACAAGGTTCGTTTTTACGCGCCGGTTCCGGTAGGCGCCAAGTTACGTGGCCGTGCGACGGTCTTGCAGGCACGGCGCAGGGCCGGCGCGCTAATGCTGACTTCTGAAGTGCGAATCGAAGTTGAGGGCGAGCGCAAACCGGCCTGCGTTGCCGAGACTCTCGGCATGTTTTTCTTCAAGGAATAGTTCGGGCCTTAGCCGCGAATTATCTTTTATGCAGCCACTTCGGCAGGAACGAGTAGGGATCCTGGTCCGCACTCTTGTTCCACGTCACATTGTTGGCTTCAAGCAACTGCGCCATCGTGCCGTCTTTGGCCGCGTCGAACAGATCGGAGGCACCGCCGACATGCTTGCCGCCGATGTAGATTTGCGGAATGGTCTTCAGGCCCGTCTGCGCTTCGATCGCCTTACGAATGTTGCCGCCTTTATTGCCTTCCTGGTAAGCGACCGAGTCAAGGTCGACTGCCTTGTAGGGAACCTCGTAGTGCGCCAACATTTTCCGTACTGACCAGCAGAACTCGCACCATTCGAGGGCGAACAGGACGACCGGGTTGTCACTATCGTGGGTTGCTTCATCGAGAAACGCCACTGCGTCGTCGGGGGCCTCAACAGAAACTTCTTCTGCCGTTTCTTCAGCTGGAGCTGGAGGCGGCGGTGGTGGCGCACCAAAACAGAAATTCGGCGTGGAACGCATGACGATCTGCTCTTCTTCGGACATTTCGACCGGAATATCGTCGAAAAGCGGCGTGCTCAAATAACGTTCTCCTGTATCGGGCAACATACACAGGACATTCGAGCCCGGAGCCGCTTTCTCGGCGACAGCAAGGGCGCCGGCCAGTGTTGCGCCTCCGGATGTGCCGATGAATATTCCCTCAAGTTGCGCGAGCTCGCGCGACAGGCGTAGGGCATCGTTGCCATCTATTGGCACGATGCCGTCAATATGATTCGCGTCCACGACATCTTCAGTGAGTTTCGGAATGAAATCAGGCGTCCAGCCCTGCATCAGATGCGGTCGAAACAATGGGTGACTTTCACTGGGCGTCCCATCGGCAAGTCGTTCCTGAGGAATACCACTGGCCAGAATCTGGGCGTTATCGGGCTCACACACGATGATCCTGGTATTCGGACTTTCAGCTTTAAGATAGCGGGAGACTCCCTTGAGCGTGCCGCCCGTGCCGAATCCCGACACCCAGTAGTCGAGTTTCTGGTCACCAAATGCTTCAAGAATCTCGGGCGCCGTGGTGCGCGTATGTGCATCGGCATTCGCTTCGTTTTCGAACTGGCGCACCAGGAACCAGCCATGTTTCTCAGCGAGTTCGGTCGCCTTGGCCAGCATGCCGCTGCCTTTGAGTTCGGCAGGCGTCAGGACGACCTTTGCGCCGAGGAAGCGCATCATGCGGCGCCGCTCGACGCTAAAGCTCTCCGCCATCGTGACGACCAGGGGATAGCCTTTCTGGGCGCAGACGATGGCCAGGCCGATGCCCGTGTTGCCGGAGGTTGCCTCGATGACCGTCTGACCGGGCTTGAGGGAGCCGTCTTTCTCGGCAGCCTCGATGACGGACAGGGCCAGCCGGTCCTTGACGGAGCCGCCGGGATTGAAGGACTCAACCTTGACGTACACGTTGACGTCCTTTGGCCCGAGCTTGTTGAGTTTGACGATCGGTGTATTGCCGATCGTCTCGAGGATGTTGTTGTGCAGCTTGTTCATATAGATGTCGCCTATGTCGCAGTATTCAGATGGCGCTAGGGTACGGCTGGACTGGCGTGCAGACATGACCATCGCATGTCCATTTAGTGACTTTTGAGAGTAATGTTGCTCTGGAGGGTTCATAGTAACCAAAACAGGAGAGGATGATAATGACTGTCATCGTTGCTGTGTTTGGCGCCCTGGTTGCCTTATTGGGGCTGGTGGGACTGGTTCAGCCTGAGCGTTTTCGCTCGATGTTCACGGCAATGGACAGCCAGACCCGGTTTATTATCGCTATCGCTCTTCGGCTGGCCATGGGTGGTGTGCTGTGGTGGTTGGCGGACGAGCTCAGGCATCCGCACGTCATGCGTGTGCTGGCGGCAATCGCCATCCTTGCGGCGGTGATGCTGTTGATCATGGGCCGCGAGCGCCTCGACAGACTTATCGGGTGGTGGCTGTCGCGGTCGGACGGCCTGTTACGTACTTCAGCGCTGTTCGCCGCGACGTTCGGTGTGTTCCTGATCTATGTAGCCACCTAGTCGTCGTCAGAAAACTCGGCCGTTGTCTGGCGTTTGCGGTTGACGATGAGGCGCGTCACGTCGGGTCGTGAATAGTGCCCGACCACGTCCAGGCTGTGGCGTTCCTCGAGCACACGAGCATGATCGATTTCGACGACGCTCAGTGACTCGGAACCTCTGACGGGCTCGAGCAGCCACTCGCCATCCGGACCCGCGACGCAGGAACCACCGTTGGCCATGACATCGTCTGCAGTCTCGATCAGCAGGTCGGCGTGAGGTAGCGATGCATCGATATCCTCGCGGCGCATCAGTCCAGAGACAGAGACGACGAACGAACGGCTCTCGCGAGCGATGAATCGAGTTATGTCTTCGGTGTTTCTTACATTACCGGGCCAGATAGCCACGTGCAGGTCTTCGCCCTGGGCATAGAGTGCGGCGCGGGGGAGAGGCAACCAGTTCTCCCAGCAATTAAGGCCGCCTACCGTGAATGGCCCGAGCTTGTGCGTGCGCAGGCCGTTGCCGTCGCCGATGGCCCAGACGAGACGTTCCTCATGCGTCGGCATGAGCTTGCGATGGACTGAGCCGACATTGCCGGAGCGGTCGATATAGACCATCGAACAATACAGGCTGTGGCCACCACGATTGGCTGCGCGCTCCATGACACCGACATAGACCGCGATATTGTTATGGCGTGCTGCATCGCATACGGGATCGAGATCGCCATCTTCGATGCAGACGCCCTGGCTAACGTAGTGAGCGAAGAGTTCCTTCTGCAGCGTCGATTCGAAGGCCGCACCGCCCGTTCGCTCGACCCAGAAGGGGTAACCCGGCACCAGCGCCTCGCCGAAAGCGACGAGGTCGCATCCCTTGTTCGCAGCGTCGCTGATCCAGGCGACGACCTTGTCGATGGTCGCCACGCGATCAAGCCAGGCGGGGGCAATTTGCGCGAGACCGACGACGAGTTTGCTGTCAGACATAGGATGCTCCAAAACGCAGGGTCAAACGCCGCTCCCGCGCATCCCTGCGCTCCGCGGCATAATGTCATCCTGACAAAAAAAGGGCGACAGGAGAACCTGCCGCCCTTGGTCTTTTCCGTTCTTAGTCCCAGTTTTTGCGGAACGTAAGGCCGTAAGTTGCGGGCTCGGACGGGTAAGAGTTCATGCGGCCCGGATCCTGCAACGGTGGGTCGAATGAAGCCGTGTAGTAGCGTTCATCCGTCACATTGCGGCCCCAAAGCGTGATGGTCGAGTTCCAGTCGTAGAGGTCGACGCCAACGCGCAAGTTGAGAATGCCGAAGTCGTCCTGGATGGTCAGCGGATCGTTGTCGCCGTCCGTCGTATACTCAGAAGTCCATGCATACTCAACGCGCAGGAACATCTCGCCGCTGTTCATTGGGATGTTCTGCGTGATGCCGATGTTGAAACGATCTTCGGGGTTGTAAGGAATGGTTTCGCCGTTACGGTTACAGGCTCCCGTCACCGGGTCGAAGCCCGGGTCTTGAGAAAGCGTGTGGAACGGGTAAGCATCCTGACAGGTTGCGCCCTCGAAGGAGATGAACTCACCCTCATTATGCGCGTAATAACCCGAGATGCTCGTGTTGTCCATAACTTGCCAGAGATACTCGATCTCAAGACCCTTGACCTCCAGATCACCCGCGTTGCGCAGGTTGAAGCCCGTGCCGGTGAATGAATTGGCCTGGAAGTCCTCGAAATCTGTTTGGTAAATACTTGCCGCCAGTCGGAAGCGGTCACCTAAATCACCCTTGAAGCCAATCTCTGCCGAATTGGATGTCTCGGCATTGAAGGTCTGCGGCAGGAATTCAAAAATACGATCAGTGTTGGTGCCGCCGGATTTGAATCCCGTGGAATAGGAGCCGTAGAACATCATCGAGTCGTTGGCGAACCAGGTTAGTTTGGCGGTGCCTGTAACCTGGTCGTCCTCGATCGAATCGAGCACGTCGGCGCGTGGTGCGAACGGCGCAAGCGTCCAGGCAAACCAACCTGCATTTGGCTGCGCGACGGCCAGCAATGGTGTCAGATCAGGCGGCGGCCCGACTTGCCCGCCCAGAGCCCATTGCTCGAACAGGAAGAAGGTCGTTCCGATTGCAGTTAGGTCAGGTGGTCCTCCCGTACCTGGATTCGTCTGCGTATACGTTGCTGCGATGTCTTTCGTTTCATCGGTGTAGCGAGCGCCCAGCGAGAGTTCGAGGGATTCGGACAGAGCCCAGTCGACCTGCCCGAATACGGCGATTCCGTCGTGCTCCTGCAGGACCCTGTCATCAGCAAACATGCCGACCGGAATGGCAGGCGCACCCAGCGGAATCGCGCCGCCTGTAGCGAGGGAAATGGCGGTGACGCCATTGGTGACATCGGACAAGGTGGGTTGCCCCGCCGCTGCCTGGCCGACATCGGCAAAAGCCTGCAATTGCGTTCCAGCAGTCGTTACAGTTCTGCTCTTGATGTCCTGAGCAAAATAGTAGGCGCCGACTACCCACCGGCTATCCTCGCCAAACGACCCTGCCAGACGCAGTTCCTGCGATATGGAATCCTGTTCCGCATCATTAGTACGGACGGCCATATCAGTGTCGGTAAAATCGACGTCGATAAAGTCAAAGGTATCGAAGGCCCGAATCGCCGTGACCGACGTCAGCGTGGCGCCATTGCTAAAATCCTTGTTAAATTCGACCGACAAGCCCATGTCCGTATTCTCGGACCTCGGGGCTTCATTAACAGACGTAATAAAATCACCCCAGCTGACGCCCTGGATAACGTTCGGCGGGCGCGGGATATCGACGCCAAGGAACGGTGCTGTGGGCAGAAAATCCGGATAGTCGAAATCGGTGAAGACAATGCTGCCGAGCGACATACGTACAAAGTCAGTTCCCGGTATGCCAATACCAGCGTCTATGCCGCCGTGCGAGAACAGGTTGTCGACGCGATTCGTGCCGACGCAACAGACTTCATCAATCTCGGAATAATCACCGATGATGCGCAGATCGAAATCATCACCGTTGTCGTAACCCAATTGCGCCCGCAGGCCCAGCCTGTCGCGATCATTAAACGCGTCTTCCTGGACGCTGACAAAAGGCTCACCCGGCCCGGCGGCGAGGTTGTAAGCGTAATTATCGACGTAGCCATCGCGCTCTGACGCGAAGATCGTACCGCGGAAAGCCAGTTTGTCGGTCAACGGAATATTAGCGGCACCGGCTATACGGCGCAGGTTCAGGTCGCCGGCGGTCAGTTCCATAAATGCGTCAGCACTGTCTGTGCTGGGCGCAACGGTCCGGATATTGATGGCTCCGGCAGCCGTGTTCTTGCCGAACAGGGTTCCCTGAGGGCCGCGCAATACCTCGACGGCCTCGACATCGACCAGCTCGTTAATCATGGAACTCTGTCGGGAGCGATAGGTGCCGTCGACATACAGGCCAACCGACGATTCGACGCCAAAGTTATTGGAGGTACTGCCAATGCCTCGCACTGAGAAATTCGATGTCGTCGCCGTCTGGCTGCGGCTGACGATTAAACCGGGAACGTTTTGCTGCAAGTCGAACATGTCCTTGATGCCGGACGCTTCGATCTGGGCCCCGGTTATCGCCGTGATAGCGACCGGTACATCCATGATGTTTTGCCCGCCTTTCTTTACTTTCGACGTAACAACGATTTCCTCGAGAAACGAGGTGTCTTCCTGCGCGTCCTGCGCAACCGCGTTCGTGGCCAGCGCCAGGCCGACCAAGCCTAGCGCCACAGCGCGACCGAGATTGAGTATGCTGGTACCAATCGGTTTCATGATTCCCCCCCTTGAATGGGATATTGCTTGACTATCGCACCAGAGCATACCACGGTTTGCATGTGTGCAATTGTTGTATAAGCTTATGAAAACTACATGGTTATCCCAGCCAGCGACGCACAAAAGGACACGCTTATGCACGGCCTGATGATGGACACCCCCCTGCTGATTTCCTCGATTGCGGAACATGCCGAGAAATTTCACGGTGATCGCGAGATCGTATCGGTGACGATGGACAACCCACGGCATCGTTACACCATGGGGGAAGCGGTCGGGAGATCGCGAAAACTGGCCAACGCGCTCGATAAACTGGGACTGGCAACGGGTGACCGGGTGGCGACAATTGCGTGGAATGACTACCGCCACCTGGAGATCTATTACGGCGTGAGCGGTGCCGGCTACGTCTGCCATACGATTAACCCGCGGCTCTTTCCAGAGCAACTCGTATTTATAATTAACCATGCTGAGGATCGCTGGATATTCACCGATCTCATGTTCGTGCCGCTGCTCGAGAAGCTGTTGCCGCAGATTCCCAAGGTCGAGGGCTTCATTGTGATGACAGACGAGGCGAACATGCCCGAAACGTCGCTTCCAAACGCCGTCTGCTACGAAACGCTGCTGGCCGCCGAGTCATCCCAGTACCAATGGCCGCAACTCGACGAACGTACGGCGTCCGCGCTGTGCTACACCTCCGGCACAACCGGCGACCCCAAGGGCGTGCTTTACGACCATCGCTCGACCGTTCTGCATGCCTATGCCGGCGTGGCGCCGGATGTCCTGAATCTCTCGAGCAAGGACATCGTGTTACCTGTCGTACCGTTGTTTCATGTTAACGCGTGGGGCATCCCCTATTCGACGTTGATGGTTGGCTCCAAACTGGTGTTCCCCGGGCCGAAAATGGGCGACGGCGAGGCGCTGTACGAGCTCCTTGAAACGGAGAAAGTGACGGTGGCGCTGGGTGTGCCAACTGTCTGGCTGGCCTTGTTGCAATATTGCGAGCAGTCCGGCCAGACGCTGAATGCGTTGCAGAGAACCGTCATCGGCGGCGCTGCCGTGCCGCGTTCGATGATCGAGCAGTTCAGCAAGGTGCATGATGTACAGGCGATCCAGGGCTGGGGCATGACCGAAATGAGCCCGCTGGGAACCGCGAATACGCCGAAAGCGGGCCAGGAGGGATTTTCCGACGACCAACGCTTCGATCTTGCAACCAAGGCCGGTCGCGGCATATTCGGCTGTGAACTGCGAATTGTCGACGACGAAGGCCAGGAACTGCCGTGGGACGGGGTCGCCTATGGTGCGTTACAGGTGCGCGGTCCGTGGATCTGCAGCGACTACTTCAAACTTGAGGGCAGCGCCGGATCGCATTCGGACGATGGCTGGTTCAATACGGGTGACGTTGCAACCATCGACCCGCAGGGTTACATGGCCATTACCGACAGAACCAAAGACGTCATCAAATCAGGTGGTGAGTGGATCAGCTCGATTGAGCTCGAGAATACGGCGATGGGGCATCCGGCCGTTGCCGAGGCCGCCGTTATCGGTGTGGCACATCCGAAGTGGACAGAACGGCCATTGCTGATCGTGGTTGCCGCGGAGGGGCAGGAAATCGACAAGCAGGCACTATTGGGCTTCTTCAAAGGCAAGGTAGCGGATTGGTGGATTCCAAATGAAGTGGCCGTCGTCACTGAGTTGCCTCATACCGCCACCGGCAAAATCAAGAAGATTGAATTGCGTAAGCAATTCGCAGACTATGCGCTTCCTGAATAGACTCCGGGTTTTGAGGAATTCTCATGGCTGATCCCAAGCGCCTGTATGGGCTGAATGCACTTGTGCTTAATGCGGCCGATGGCGTTGGCGAAGCGATCGCCCGAACGCTGGTCAAGCACGGGGCGTCGGTCATCGCCGCCGACACGGGCAACAGCGGCGTGGCGCAGCATTATCAGTCGGTAAAGGGGATCACTGGGCATATTGCCAAACTGAACGAGCCGGATCAGCTGGCCATACTCGTTGCCGAGGCCGTCGAAAAGCTTGGCGGGCTCGATATCCTGGTAACGGATTTCCTGTTACGTCAGCCGGAGCCGGTTTCAAAATCCGATGACACGCTCGAAGCGGTACTCAAACAGCGAGCGACCTTGGTCATGGCTGCGTGCCGGGCAGCACTGCCGCATCTCAAGAAGAGTCCTGCCGGCCGCATCATCAATCTCGGATTTCTTCGCAGTTTCTTTGCCGCAGACGGCGCCGAGGCGAGCATCCGCGCAGAACGTGATCTTGCCAACCTGACACGCGCGCTGGCGGCCGAAACCGGCGAGTTCGGTATTACTGCCAATTACATACAGCCCGGAGCCGTCATGACGCCGGAGAGTCGCGAAGTGTTCCGCAAGAACAAGGACCTTCGCGATTTT
>JAIBDF010000028.1 GCA_024679535.1 Chromatiales bacterium | reverse complement strand
TTGTCGAGGACCACGGTTAGTTTCATGCTCGCTGATTCTCGAACATTAACCACTGTTGCTTCAATCTGGCTTATTTGTTCGATTGCCAGGGAATTCTCAACGATGCGTTTCGCTTCAGAATCGTGTGTGCCAAAGAGAGACAGCGCATCCGGGATCGCGGCGGATTCGGGGCTGGCAGGCGGCTTGTTCGTTTCCACGCCTGCTCGTGAATCCGCTGGGTAGCGTGAATCGACGATGTCGTCGTAACAGCTTACGCGCTCAACGATGTCCTCTATCTGTCTGCATTCCGTCATAGATTCTTCAGCCAGCGCGGGCTGTGCTATCAATACTAGTGGTAGTAATAATTTGTTCATTTGACCACGTCGCACGGAACCTCCGAATGCTTGAAAAAAACCTCCAGGATTTCTCCTGGAGGTCTTCGTTTTTGCTATCGATAACATACTTGCCTTAGAAGCTTACCGATGCCCTTCCATAGATGTAACGACCCTGAGTGTCGTAGCTGAACTGGAGTGTATTCATGTCATCATAAGCGGTGACATAGGGTGGATCCTCGTCAGTCAGGTTACGAATTCCCAGAGTGAACGTAACGTCATTCCAGTTGTAATAACCCTGAACATCCAGATAGGTAATCGAAGCCGCTACGTTTGACAGATTTGCAGGAGCTGCATCAATGTCATCCGTTTCACTCATGTATCTGGCCGTAAGGTTAGCACCCCAGTCGTCGCGCGTCAGAGTGGCACCGTAGTTCGCCTGCCATTCAGCAAATGTGGCCGGGTTGCCATAGGCGGGATCGCCACCGAAATTGCCGGCAAGCTGGATCACGTCTCCGCCAGCAAATGGCAGGTAATCGTACTCGCTGAGGTAAGTACCCGTGACGAACAGGTCGACAAATCCGATGGGGGTCTCAAAGTCATACTTAACCTGGAAGTCGATACCACTGGTTTGATAGGTAGCGAGGTTAGCTGACGATTGCAGGACACCCGAAATCTGCAGATTGGAGTTGCGACGAGTTGGTGCGCCTGGCGAGGGTGTTTCATCAACACCAGGGAAAGCCGGGCCAACAATCAATGCACACAATGGATCAGAAAATCCAGCGCTTGCATAGCACGCAGAGATAACCTCTGAAGTCGGCGCAGTACCAACTGCATCCGTAATTTCGACGTCGAAGTAGTCGATGGCTACGGTCAGGTTTTCAAGAAAGCTCGGCGTAAGTACAAGACCGAAAGTCAGTGTTTCGGCAGTCTCCGGCTGGAGATTTGGATTGCCGCCCTGCAACGTCGTTGCCTGGAAGGTTGCCAGATTGAAGTCCGGGGCCAACCCATCCGCCTGGCAGTTTGCAACCGTATTGGCGTCCGTGCCGGACGTGCCGTAGTTGCGGCAGGGGTCGGTGTAGGATTCGGCAGATTGCTGTATGCCAAGGAATAGTTCACTGATATTCGGTGCACGGAACCCTTCGGAATAGGTACCACGCAAACGGATGTCTTCGACCGGAGCCCACTCTAAAGCAACCTTGTACACGCTGTCAGAGTCGCTAAGGAAGTCGACGTCTGTCCAGCGAGCCGATGCTTCAAGAGTCAGCAATTCTGCCATTGGTGCGCCTGAGAGAATGGGCAGAGAGATCTCGCCATAGAACTCATCAACTTCATACTTTCCTGCCGTGGTTTCACCCGGTGTAAATGCAACCGCACCGATGGCGGCTCCACCATCCGGTTTGGATGCGGCTTCCTCACGACGATTCTCATAGCCCAATGCCCAGCCAATATCGCCACCAGGCATTTCAAAATCACCCATCTCACCGGAGATATTTACCTGCCAGGCGTTCAGCGTGGAGTCGTTCTTGGTGTTCACACCAAGAAAGCCATAGTCAACCTGAGCATCATTCATGCTGTCGCTGATAAAGGGATTGTAGATACCCGGGCAACCATCTGTCGAAGCGGCACACAGATCAGGATCCATCATGTTCTCAATGGCCGGACGATTCGGACGACCTTCATCCCGCTGGCTATCTTCCCATTTGGCAATCGTATAATTGACATCCCAGGTCCAGCCATTTGCAAATTCACCGTCAAATCCGGTTCCGATACGCCACGTATTTACATCCTGTGTAAATCGGCGACCACCTGATTCTGTCAAGCGTCTGGAGGTGGCGACATCCTGAGGTGACGTACACAGCGGATTGCTCCCGCAAAGCGCGTCGCCAAAGGGATTGTCCGGATGCGATGCCGACGTGATCCAGCCACCAAAGGTCCCGACAGGAGCCAGCAACTGATCAGATTCGCGGTTTGAGAAATTCATTTCCAGACTGGCATTAACCAAGCCAAGTCCGGGAGCCTCGAACAGCTCATAGTTCGCTGCTGCGTAGGCACTGAAGACATCCTGCGGTGTTGTTAGGTAGCTAAGCGCCGCAAAGTTAAAGGCATCACGAGCTGCGTCAAAAGGCCGGACCGTTGTGCCGTCCGCGTCCAGCACATGACCGCCTATAGCTGAATCAACGCCGAGCGGCGTAAACTGCGCAGGTGTGGTTGTCGGGCTGCCGCCACAGATCGTTTCAACGCCATCGTCAAAGAACGGGCAAGCAGAATAATCCCTGTCACCCTGCCGGATTTCGTCGCGCTTGTTGACCTGCGCACTAACAACGAAGTTGCCTTTGTCGAATGAGTTGCCGAAGACAATTGACCCGTTGATCATGTCGCCGTCGCTTTCGCTGGTGACGTCATAACCAATCTCAAGGTCCACACCTTCGAAATCTGTCTTCGTAATGATATTGACGACGCCGGCAATGGCATCAGTGCCATAAACGGTGGATGCGCCGTCACGTAGAACTTCAATCCTGTCTACAATCGATGTAGGAATCATGTTGAGATCAACGAAACCATTGACGGATGCAGACGCGAACCGTTTACCATTGACCAGTACCAGGGTGCGGTTCGGCCCCAGTCCACGCAATGAAACAGACGCAATTCCCGGGTTGCCGTTGTTGACGCCGGCACCAAAGTCACCGCCGTTCACAGCTGGCATGTCTTGAATAAAGTTCTCTAAAGTCAGATTGCCAGACACGCTGAGGTCTTCCGCGGTCAGCACTGAAATAGGGCTGATGCTGGAGTCGTCGCTGCGCTTGATTCGTGAACCAGTAACGACAACTTCCTCCAGCGGGACGTCGTCGTCAGGCGTCTGTGCAAAGACACCTTCCGGAATGACTAGCGCGACACAAAACGCCAGTATCCAGGAATGACTGGATAACCAGTATCGTTTACTCATAAGTGTTCTCCCCACTTTGATTGAGTTAAAAGCACGCTGCACGAACTGCGCACAGCACATGGGGAGATTCGAGCACTCGGGATAAGTGTTGTATATATGACGCATTGTGCGTAACGAGGCATAAATGCCATGTGATTTTTGCATCGTTGCAAAAAGCGCACGTCTTATATCTATCCCTTATGAAGCGGTTCGTAAACAGCATCAATAGACATTTTGCTAGCAACAGGCAACGAGGCGATAACGCCGCAGCGTTATCGGTGCGATGCAAAAAGACCGCGTGTTGCTAAATACAAACAACCATTTGCGCAAGAATCGGCCGGCCTTTTGGTTTCGTTCCGCTCGGTCCGCTTTTCTGTGCGTATTGCCGCCATTCTGTTTTTGCGTCCCACTGCGTTCGTACACTAGTAATAGGGCATGCAGGCCAGAGAGAGTGAAAATCTATTTCGCCAGAATGCGATCAACGCGTTCGCATCACGACTCGACGGGCGGCCGATCGCTCTCATGCCGAAACCCTGGGTTTGGCTGGCTCTGTTCTGTGCGACGTTTCTTTTGATTGCAGGCTCATTCCTGTGGCATGTCGAGTACGCTCGCAAGGAGACCGTTCGCGGCTGGCTGGTGGCCGAGCCGGGCGTCGTAAGGTTGGCACACGGCGGTTTTGCGTCGGTGGCCAGCGTTGATCGCATGGCGGGTAATCCGGTCCGACGCGGCGACGCGATTGTGCGACTTACGTCGAAAGTGACGCTGGACGATGGCACAGAAACGGTGTTACTGGTGCTCGAGAACCTTGAAGAGCAACTGGCCGGCGTGGATGACCGGGCAGCACTGGCACGCGAGCAATTCGGTGCCGATCACCGGGCGCTCGAGGCTCAGCTGCTGCGGCTCGGTCGAGAAACCGATGCGCTTGACAGTCAGCAGCGAGAGCAGCGCGGGCGGGTGCAGCGGAATACCGGTCGCCTTAATGATCTGGAGTCGGCCCTTGAGCGCGGTGCGATCGCCAAGGTAGATGTGGCCCGGCAGAGGGATGAACTGGCGACGATGCAGCAGTCTGTTGCACGGCTTCAGCAGGAGGAAAATTCGCTCGGCCGCAAACGCAACGAACTGCGCGCGGCGCAGGAGCGGCTTGGCATCGAACTCGAAAGGCAGCTCGCGCTACTCGACACCGAGCGGGGCGAGCTGCAACAACGCATTGCCCGGCACGAACAGCAGCGGTCGCTCAGCGTGCGATCACCGGTAAATGGGACGCTTGCGACGGTTGACGTCGTGGCGGGCAGCTCGATTCGTCCTCAGCAGTTGCTGGCGACCGTAGTGCCCGAGAATGCGTCGCTCATTGCCGATGTTTATGTACCGTCGCGGGCCGTGGGCATGGTGCGCCCCGGGCAGACTGTTCGGTTGCGCTATGACGCGTTTCCTCACCAGCAATTCGGGACGGCTCGAGGGGAGGTTACCTCGGTTGCCGGGTTCGTCTCTCTTCCCGGTGATATGCCGGTTGCCTTCGGGTCACGGGAGGCTGCGTACAAAGTCCGAATTCTGATTAGTGATGATCATGTTGAAGACGCGCAGGGTCGCTATGCATTGCGCCCCGGCATGGCGTTAGCCGCCGAGATAGTTCTGGAAAGCCGCAGACTGGCTGACTGGTTCCTGGCTCCGATAAGGGCGCGCCTCTGAATGTCGGATCGAGCGATACCGTGGTTGAACGTGTCGGGCCGCGCTCGTCTGCCCGTTATTAGGCAGTCAACGGTCGCTGATTGCGGTCTGGCCTGCATCGCCATGGTCGCTGCCTATTTTGGGCACAGTGCAGACTTGGCCAGCCTGCGTCGCCGTTTTGGGACTTCGCTCACCGGTGCAAATCTCGCTTCGTTGATTCGAATAGCTGACGCACTGCATTTGTCCGCACGAGCGCTACGCTGCCGCTTGTCCGAATTGGCGCGCTTGCAGCACCCTTGCATTCTGCACTGGGGGTTCAATCACTTTGTCGTACTCAAAAGAGTCACGAGCACGCGACTGCTGATTCACGATCCGGCCGGCGGCGCGCTCAGCGTGTCTTTTGCGGAGGCAGATGCAAGCTTCACCGGAGTGATCGTCGAGTTCGCTCCGACCAGGGAGTTTGTGCAGAAGAAGCCGGTGCGCCGATTAAAGCTCACCGATATTGTGGTCATTGACCGGAGCTTTTCACGGTCAATTTCCGTCGCACTGGTACTTGCCGTCGTGTCGGAACTGCTGCTGCTGGCCATGCCGTTTTATCTGCAAACCGTCATCGACCAGGTCCTGACACGGGGTGACCATCTACTGCTACACACACTCGCGCTCGGCTTTGTGGTGATTGCCGTCTTTCAACTTGTCGCAAGCGTACTGCGACAACTGACGTTCCAGCTGTTGTCGCAAGCGACAGTGTTCAGTCTTGCGTCACGCGTGTTGCAGCACCTGTTGCGCCTGCCAGTATCCTGGTTTCGTGCAAGGCGAACGGGCGACATTCAGCAGCGCCTGCGCTCACTGGCGGGCATTCAGGCCTTCGTGACCGAATCGCTACCGGCCCTTTTGCTCGATTGCGTGTTCCTTGTCATCGTTGTGGTACTGATGGTTGCCTATTCGCCTGCGCTTGCGTTTGTCGTCGTGGCTACAGCCGGCTTGTACCTGCTTTGGCGAATGTTGATATTTCCCGCCATGCTGGAACAGACGAGCAAAATTGTGCGCGCAGATGCTGCGGCCCAATCGCACCTGCTTGAGTCCTTGCGCAGCATACAGTCAATTAAAATATGCGCAGGCGAGTCATGCCGAACCGCGGATTGGCAGAATCTTCTTGTGCGCCGTATCAATGCGCAAATACGCGCCGGTAACCTGATTATTGCGGATGGCGCAGTGCACCAGGCACTGTTTCAGGGGCTGCACATCGGCGTCATATTTCTGCTTGCGCAGCAGGTACAGCGCGGCGAGATGTCGATCGGCACTCTATCTGCGTTTGTTGCCTATGCCGCGATGTTCGTGACAAGGGCGGGCGGCATTGTTAACCGTATCTTCGAATATCGACTCCTGCGGGTGCCGTTGGATCGTCTGGCTGACATTGTATTCAATGAGGTTGAAGCACCGAGGCGCGAACCGGGAAATCGGTCCGCCATGGCAGGGAATGTATTAGCGGGCAAGCTGACCTTTACGCACCGGGGCTCGGATACGCCACTACTGAGGGATGTGTCGGTCAACATTGCGCGTGGCGAACTGATAGCCATTTGCGGGTGCTCGGGCAGCGGTAAAAGTACTTTGCTACGTTTGTTTGCAGGCATCGAACAACCGTCGTCCGGTGTTCTCTGTTACGACGGCAAGCCTGTTAGCAAGTGGCCGCCAGCAGCAGTGCGACGCAGCATTGCCACGGTGTTTCATGACGATGCGCTGATATCGGGTTCCATCGCTGAAAATATCGCGCTTTTTGATCCGGCACGCAGCGACAAACGCATTCGCAGCGTGGCTGGTCTGGCAGCCGTCGACACTGCCATTGAGGCGCTGCCGATGAGCTATGAGACGCCGATAGGCGACCTTGGGTCGGTGCTATCGACCGGACAGGTGCAACGCATACTGTTTGCCCGAGCGCTATATCGTCGTCCCGCACTGCTGCTGCTGGATGAGTTTACGAGCGGGCTCGACGCCGACACTGAGAGCCTCGTGCTGCGATCGCTGCTGCGTCTTCCGCTCACGCGCATAGTCGTTTCTCACAGCCCGGCGGTGTTGCGGGCGGCAGATCGGGTCTTTGAGCTTCGCGCCGGCAGGCTGGTGTTGCGCTAAAACTCCAGCATTAATCCCGATACGCCGGCGGTCTGTCCGTCTGCATATAGCGATCACGCAACATGGTTTGACGGCTCTCCATTGGCACCGCTTCACCTTTGATGAAGACAGCATCCGGGTAATTCGTCAGTTCGAGCGGGTCGCCGGGCCAGATAACAACATCGGCAGATTTACCCGTCTCGAGACTACCAATCGTCGCCGCCATGCCGAAGATCTCGGCGGGCGTGAGCGTAATGGCACGCAGTGCTGCATCCCAGTTGAGACCGAAAGCAACTGCATTACCGGCCGACTGCGTGATGTTGCGGGCGTTGTGTGTCTGCGCATCCGAGTCCGCAATGGCGACTTTGACACCGGCATTTATCAGGATAGATGCAGTGCCGAGCCGCGCGTTGATGCGATCGAAGCTGCCAGGCAGATTCGCCGTCGGACCCACGATGACCGGAATTCGCGCCGCCGCAAGCTTGTCGGCCAGCATCCAGGCCTCCGAGCCACCGATAATAATGGCGCTGATACCGTACTCGTTGACCAGATCAATCAGTACTTCGATGTCGCTGGCGCGGTCGATGCTCACGAGCAGCGGCGTGTTGCCGTTGATGACGCCCTGCAGCGCATCGAGGTCCGCCATGCTGTGCGTGTAGGCGCGGCGCATACCGCGTTCGAAGTCGCCTTTGTTTTCGCGATAGTCGAGCGCTTCATCGAACGAATTACGCAGCGTCAGCCATGCACCTGTGCGCGTTCCACCAGAGAGGGAGGCACCACCTTCACCGAGCACGACAACCATCGCCGCAGCCCGCTGATCCAGAAAATCACCATCGCCAAGGTTCACGATGGCGGCGAGGCCGGCGAGGATGTGTCCTTTGCCGGTCTCGTCGGGATATCCGGGCGAAGGGGCAACCACCGCGCGGGTCACACCCTCAATGCGGTTAATCGGAATGAGCGTTGACCTTGGATTGTAGGCATCCGCAATATCGAAACCAGCCGTGAACTGGTCGCCCCGCTGTGAGTAGTCGAGAGGACCTGCCGAGAAGCCAACCTCGACCAGGCCGAGCTGGCCGAACGGTGAGAACAGTCCGGGCGTAATGACCTTGCCGCTCGCGTTGATTGTTTCGGCACCGGCCGGCACATCGACATCGGTGCCGACAGCGGCAATGCGTCCGTCAACAATCAGGACCGTGCCGTTTTCAATAGTGCCCTGCGGCCCAACGGTATGAACCTTGCCGCCGACAATGGCCGTTGTGGCGGCGGAGGCCGGCAGCGCCAGGGCGAGGAGGGCGAGTCCAGTAATAAGGCGGCTCATTGTGCACCTCCAGCGGCTGCTGCTGTGCCGAGCGTGAAATCAGTAACCGGGTTGACGATATCGTTGCCGCGTTCGAAGGCGAGCGCACCATCTATGTAGACGCGTTCGGCCCTGGTGTAGACGCTGAACGGGTTGCCATCCCAGACGACGACGTCAGCCATCTTGCCAGCCTCCAGCGTACCCGTCTGGTCGGCGATGCCGAGTGACTTGGCGGCGTTGGCTGTGATCCAGCGAATCGCACTCTCTGGGGGTATGTCCATGCCCACGCGCGCCGCAGCACCCATGACTTTCGCCGTTTCCTGGTTGAGGCGCTGAATGCCCATTTCCGAATCCGAATGAATGATCGCGCAGGCGCCAGCCTTGTCGACGATGGCTGCGTTCTCGCGAATGCCGTCGAAGGCTTCCATCTTGAAGCCCCACCAATCGGCCCACATTGCGGAACAGGTGTCGGCTTCCGCCAGCAGGTCGGCGATCTTGTAGGACTCGACGGCGTGGTGGAAGGTGCCCACCTTGTAGCCAAACTCCTTCGCAATCTCGAGCATCACCGACATCTCGTCGGCACGGTAGCAGTGGTTGTGCACGATAATTTCGCCTTCGAGTACACCCATCAGTGTTTCGAGTTGCAAATCGCGTTTGGGTTTTTCGCCCTGGCCGCCCGCGGCAGCCTTGATCTTGTCGCGATACTCAGCTGCGTCGATCCATGCCGCGCGGTAACCTGCCACGTTACCCATGCGAGTTCCCGGCGCCTGACCACGGCCGCCGTAGACGCGCTTGGGGTTTTCGCCGCAGGCCATTTTGAGACCGTGCGGGGCGCCCGGGAACTTCATGTCCATGACATTGCGGCCCGGTACGTTCTTGAGCGTTACCCCGCGGCCACCGATCAGGTTGGCAGAACCCGGCAGGATCTGCATGGCCGTTACGCCACCGGCGAGTGCGGTCGTGAAACCGGGGTCGTTCGGCCAGACGCTGTGTTCTGCCCAGACCTCGGCCGTAACGGGTGCCGTCGCCTCGTTGCCATCGGAGTGCGACTGCGTACCGGGCGAGGCATACACGCCGAGATGCGAGTGCACGTCGATGACGCCCGGGGTTACCCACTTACCCTCGGCATCGACGACGTCCGCGCCCGCTGCGCTCAGGCCTGTGCCGATTTCCGCGATCTTGCCGTCGACCAGCAACAGGTCGGCATTATCGAGACGCTCACCGGTCCCGGTGAGAATGGTGGCGCCCGTAATGAGCGTGGTTTGGGCCGAGAGCCCCTCGTAGCGGCTCTCGAACGCATTCGAGCCGTTTAAGTCGTTGTCATCGACCGACTTGTCACAGCCCGCAGCCAACAGGACGAAAATCGCTAGTGCGACAGATGATGTTTTCACTGAAGTCCCCCCGAATCAGGTTTCGGTTTTTCGGCAAGCATAGCAAGAACCGCTATGATATGGCGCTATGAGCAGGACCCTACTCGTATTGATGGCGTCACTTGCGCTGGCAGCCTGCAGCAAGGGGATCGAAGTTCATCAACCTGACATGCAGCGCTATACGCTGCAGCATGACGGAATCACGCGCGAGTATTTCGTGTTTGTGCCGCGTCGCTACGACGGACAACAGGAACTCCCGGCTGCCATTTTCATGCACGGTTATGGCGGTACCGCCACGGGTACCGAGGCCGAGGTCGCGCAGGGACTGAACCAGTACGCCGAGGAATATGGCTACGTCATGGTGTATCCGCAGGGCACCTGGTTCATGTCGAGCGCAGATGGTGGCGAACCCTGGGAAGTGACATCGTGGAATCACATTTCGGACGGGTTCGATAGCGGGCCTGACGGCCCTATCTGCACGCCGGATCGTGACCAGGTACCCTGCCCGCCGGAGTGCGGCAGCTGTGGCAGGTGTGGTTGGAGCTCGTGCAATGACGATGTCGGTTTCCTGCGAGCACTGGTTGCTGAGATCATCAGCAGCTGGAATGTCGATGCGCAACGCCTGCATATCACCGGATTCAGCAACGGTGCAATGATGGCCAATCGCATTGCATGCGAGGCCTCGGAGCTGTTTGCGTCGGTCGCGCTCGTCGGGGGCCGCCTCGAGCTGGGGTTCGAGTGCACACCAACGAAGCGCCTGCCGTTATTGCAGATTAATGGCGGTGCAGACGAGACGGTTCCCGCAGATGGCCGCGTCAACTCGGGCGGCTGGTTTTTCGCAAGCACGACGTCGGTCACGCGTCACTGGAACGAGGGCCAGTCCTGTGGCGTGGAGCTTGAACACTGGTCATCACCGGTCATTGCGGGCAAGAATGTGCAGTGCACGATTGCCTGCGGAGCTACCGGCGAGCCCGCCATCGACTGCCTGTGGCCGGAAGGCAACCATCGCTGGCCAGGCACGGCAGACTTTCGCGGCAGCAACGGCTACTGTGTAACTGAACTGCAGGCAGCCAGTATGCCGGACCAGACGATTTGCATCGCTCCGGAAGAAGACACCGATTTTTGGGGATCTCGATTACTGTTCGAGTTCTTCAGCGCTCACCAGGGAGGCAAGTAATGAGAATGACGAATGCTGTGACGTGGCCGTCCTTGAGTGCCGAGAACGCGGTCGGCGTGGCGCGTTTCGTCGCAGCGGAGACGCTCTAGTTGGATATAGGCGCCCTCGACAGCTTGCGGATCGTGCTCGACCCGGTCGGACAGGCCGGTGTCGCGCTGGCGCTGGTCCTGGTCATGTTCAGCGTTGCACTGGGACTGCGGGTAGATGATTTTGCATTCCTGCGTGACAAGCCCCTGTTGTTTGTGGGCGGTGTGATTTCGCAGGTCGTGATTCTGCCGCTCGCAACGTTTCTGCTCATCTTGGCATTGCGGCCGGCAGCGTCAATTGCGCTTGGCATGATCGTCGTCGCATGCTGCCCGGGTGGTGCTGTTTCGAATTTGCTGACTTACCTGTCGCGCGGCAATGTTGCCGTGTCCGTTGCCCTGACGGCGACATCAAGCCTGCTGGCGGCCATTTTGACGCCAACGTCAATTCTGTTCTGGTCGCAGGCGTATGAACCGACGGCAACGCTGTTGCGAACGCTCGACGTCAACCCACTGATTTTCATCGGCCAGACAACGTTGCTGCTGGCCGTACCGTTGGTGCTTGGTATGGTGTTAGCGGCCAGGGCGCCGGATGTTGCTGCGCGCATCAAACAACGCACGACGGTGTTGGGCGTCTCGGTCCTTGTCGGCGTAATCATCTACGGCATCGTCTATTTCTTTCCCGTCCTGTTCCCGGCGCTGCCGTTGCTTGGCGGGATCGTCGTCCTGCATAACGCGCTGGCATTCGTGACGGGCGCCCTGGCCGGAAGGATGTTGTCACGGTTGTCTGCGACGCGACGAGCACTGACTTTCGAGATCGGCATTCAGAATTCGGGCCTGGCGCTCGTCATTCTCCTGAGCCAGTTGAAAGGACTAGGCGGCGCGGCAGCGATAGCCGCCGTCTGGGGCGTGTGGCACCTTATCGCAGGCGGCTTGCTGGCTGTGTTTTTCAGGCAGCTGGATGTGATGCGAGGCGAGCCCGGCTATGTCAGATCAGACTAGGCAACTACACTTTAAAACGCGCGCAGAGCTGCTTTGCACCTGATTTCGGAATGCCCGGATGTTACCGTAGCGACTGCCATTTTCGTTGACCACCAAGGAAGCCCGCTTGAGTACTGATGATCCTCAAATCGACCCGGACGAATTTCGACGCGCACTGGGGTGTTTCGCAACGGGCGTCGCCGTTGTGACCACAGTTGACGCCAACGGCGATTGGGCGGGCATTACTGTCAGTAGCTTCAATTCGGTGTCCATGGATCCGCCACTCGTGCTCTGGAGCATCGCCCACAACTCTGCGAATTACGAGACGTTCATGCAAGCGGAGTACTTTGCCGTCAACGTGCTGACGATCGGACAGCAGGAGTTGTCATCGCGTTTCGCCAGCAGGCGCACCGATAAATTTGATGGCATCGAATGCCGTGAAGGCCTGCACGGGGCACCGATCCTTCCGGAGTATGCCGCATGCTTTGAGTGTCGCACTGAGGTGTGTCACGACGGTGGTGATCACAAGATCATCGTCGGTCGTGTGCTGCGCCTTGAAGACCGCGACGAAGACCCACTGATTTTCTACCGCGGCCACTTTCATAGTAAGGGCGAGCCAAACTCGGGCGGCAGGTAGCTTTGCCAGGTCGTGACCGGCTAGTCGGCGCGGGTTCGCCACACCTGGCGGCCCAGTGAGGCGACCAGGTCGATCAGTGATCCGGAGACAAAGGCCTGGAACAGTGCGAGGTTTCTGCTCTCGGCCAGTTCGATCACAGGCGCGGCGGAATAGAATGCAGAGCCGGTCGCCGCAATAATAATGACAAACGCGGCAATAGCCGATGCGCGGCCGATCGTCGGTCGAAACGTCCACCAGATGGCCATGCCAACCGGCAGACGATGCAATATGACCGCTGCGGGCAGGTGCTCGCCATAGCCGGGAATCAGCGCGATACCATCGATGATGGCATGCAAGGCAAGTGCCATCGCGGCCAGTATGGTCATGGCGAAGTGGGTCGTTCCTGTGGCAACGTGCAGGACGCGCTGCATGACGATTGGAAACGCGATGCCGGCTGCCAGGAAAGGAATCGCGAGCAGGCCGCCTGTCTCGATGGACTCGGGAATAATATGCACACCAATAATCCAGGCCACGGCGATGATGATGAATGCATCCAGACCATGTCTGACTGCACGATTTCGCCGACCGAGCGCATAGATAAACGGCCCCAGCAGGAGGGCAAGTGTGCTGAACAGAAAATTCATGTTTAGAATAGTCTCATGATTCGGACCGAACTGGCGCTTCTGATTTGGCTGTTGGCGATGCCATCGATTGCGCTTGCGCATGGTGGTGTCGTCGAAGATGACGATATTTGCGTCATCAAGGTCAACTACCTGCGTGCCCATTTCAAGATCTACCAGCCACGCGTCAGTGGCCATGAGCAGTTCTGCGAGGATCTGCCGGCGGCAGCTGAGAGTGTCTTTGTTATGGAATACATGCATGACGCGCTGCAAACGATGCCAATCGATTTTCGCATCATCA
Source organism: Chromatiales bacterium (assembly GCA_024679535.1). Lineage (GTDB taxonomy): Bacteria > Pseudomonadota > Gammaproteobacteria > Steroidobacterales > Woeseiaceae > UBA1847. The sequence continues at coordinate 17,765 of JAIBDF010000028.1, read as the reverse complement.
GGGACGTGACCGGAAAAGGCCGATTCGCTCGAATGGAGCATGTCGCAGCCATCGAAGACCTCGATGCCGTGACGGTCTTTTATAAAAACGCCATGCAGGAACCCGACGTGTATAGGGTTTCGCACACGTTTGCGGAAGAGGGTGACTTCATTGGAATTGTTTCAGCTCGGCATCCCGAGACCGGTGCCGTCTACGCGGCCGTTTTCCCTTTCGAAGTTGGGTTTACCGGTTGGGGATACTGGCCGGTGCTCATCGCATTGCTGGTGCTGGTTCAGGTGAACTATCTCATCATGAGCGGCCGGCTCCGACGATGGTTCGGTAAATCTGCACCGGCTTTGTTGTTGCTCAGTGCAGCGGCGCTTCATCTGCCGCAGGTGGCACTGGCATCGGAATTCGTGGTCACGTATTCCACGCCCGACGGTCCACCCGAGATCAATCGTATGCACAGCTGGATCCTGCACGTCGAGACCGACCAGGGAGAACCGGTCGAAGGCGCCAAGATTGAGGTCGACGGTGGTATGCCGGCTCACGATCACGGCTTGCCAACCAAACCGCGCGTTACCGAGGACCTGGGTGGCGGAGACTATCGTCTCGACGGCGTGCGTTTTCACATGAGCGGTCATTGGGAGATGGTTATCACGATCAGAAACGACGACGCAGAGGAAACCGTGGTGGTGTTTTTAACCCTGTGAGCATCCGTCCCGTCACATTAGCTGCTCTTGCGATAACGATTGCCACGGTCATATGGCTTGTGTCGAGGTGGGATTATTCGCCGCGAGGCTGGTCAGAAGAGGGCGTTGCTGTTCTCGAGTCACTTTGGCTCGAATCGCTTCCGGATCTGCCACCGGATCCGACTAACCGGGTCGCCGATGATCCCCGCGCAGTGGAATTTGGTCGGCGGCTTTTCTTTGAAACGCGCTTCAGTGCTAATGGCGCGATTTCCTGTGCGACCTGTCACCAGCCCGAGCGACACTTTACTGATGGTCTGCCGAAGGGCGTTGCGATCGGCGTGTCGAAACGCAATACGCCCAGTATCGTGGGTACGGCCTACAGCCCCTGGTTCTACTGGGATGGTCGCCGCGACAGCCAGTGGTCGCAAGCCCTGTCACCGCTCGAAGATTCTAATGAGCATGCCGTCAACAGGCTCACAACCATCGCAATCGTTGTCGCAGACAAAGACTACTGGCGCATGTACAAGGCCCTGTTTGGCGAAGCGTCGAGTGTCGACACGATGTTCTCGAACATCGGCAAGGCAATCGCAGCTTTCGAACGCACGATCATGCCGATGCCATCACGTTTCGATCGATACGTGGCGGCGGTCGTTGCCGGTGATGAAGCGCAGCAGGCCGCTATATTTACCGATGAGGAGGTTCGCGGTCTGCGGTTGTTTATAGGTGCGGCTAATTGTACGCAGTGCCACAACGGGCCGCTCCTCACCAACAACGAGTTTCACAATACAGGTCTGATCAATTTCAAGGGCGAAGTGCCGGACAAGGGTCGCGTCGTCGGCATTCGCGAGGTGCTGGAGCAGCCTTTCAACTGCAGGGGCGCACATAGCGACGATCCGGCAAGGGACTGTGCCGAACTGGACTTCGCACGCACGGGTCCAGAGCTTATTGGTGCCTTTCGAACGCCGTCGCTACGCAATCTCGAGAATACGGCACCGTACGGTCATAAGGGTCAGGTCGCTACGTTGGCGGATATGCTGACTCACTATAATGAGGCGCCGGACGCCATGATCGGCCATAACGAGGCCAAGCCGCTTGGCCTGAGCAAGCGTGAACTGGCAAATCTCGAGGCGTTTCTCAGGACGCTGGCTGCACCTGCCAGCTATAGCGATCGCTAAGCGTCTAGTTCGCGAGCATGTAAAACTGCCACAGGTCCTTCTGGCTCATGCGCATGAAGGGTTTCATTGCCAGCAATCCGGTTGTGCCGATACTGGATTCGAGGAACTTCAGTTCCTCCAGCTTGGCCTGCGTTTCTTCGCCGGCCTTATCCATAAAACCCTGTTCACGCATCATGAGCAGGCCCTTCGCACGAATCGAGAGTTCTGTGTGCAGTCGCAGATAGCAGAGCAGGTCGACCACGATGGGCCCCTCGAATTTCTCTTTCAATGAGTGCAGATATATGCCGACATTGGACGTCGAAAACTCACCGGAGTTAATCAGTTGAAGCAGCTCGGTATCCGCATCGAACCCCATGCCCAGCCAGTCTGAAACGGATCGTTCGCTTTGCTGGAAAACGACTGTCAGCAGCACTGGCAACGATGCCAGGATGATCATCGTGTTAATGATCGGGGCGAAAAAGAAGTGGTTGTAGACAGAATGAGCGATTGCTGCGACGAGGAATCCCGGCAGCAGGAGGATGGTGCCCTTCGTCGGGTGCTGGCCCATCAATGTATGCGATACGATAGCAAAAATGGCAGTTGCACCGCCATGCATGATGGCAGTGCCGAAGCCGCGAACGATCCACGTGCCAAGCTGCATGCCCGGTGCTACCTGCAGGTAATACAGGTTCTCAAAGATGGCGAACCCGGCGCCGACCGCAAAGCCGAAGATCGCTGCATCGACAAGAAACCCCACCCGGTTGTTGCGTACCAATACAACGATAATGATCGCTTTCAGGGATTCCTCAATAAACGGCGCAACATAGCGAGTCAGCGATACGAACTCGATGTCGAGCAGCCCCGCGGCACCGACATTGAGCGGGTAGCTGAGAACGCCTGCGACACAGCCGAGCCCGATTGCAGAGAGAACCCAGCGGACCGGAACAAGCTTGTAGCTGTCCAGGTAAATAAGGGCTGCCAGGAAACAGCATACGGGCAGCAGGCCAAGCAAGGCATGGATTACATAGCTTCCGATCACAATATCTTCAGGGACAGCATGAACTCCTCATCATCGGGGATTATGCTGTTACCGAAGCCTTTCGCATAGCCCGCGGACAGGGTCATTTCCAATCGCGACAGAACCGTGAATTGAAAATCGATCTGTATGCCTGCGCTTTGGACCTCCTGGCGTATGGCGCTGTCGTCGAGGTTAGTCGTGAGGGCCGAGTAGAACAGCGCAGGCCTGGCCCAGCTCAGGTAGAAGCCGGGCGTGCCAACGCGCTCAAAGCGCAGCGGTGCCAGGTTCCATTCCAGCATCGCGCGGTGGAAATTACGGCCCGGTACAGCGTTAAGTTCGAAGCCCGGCATCGCATAGAATTCCCGGTATCGCTTGACGGAGCGACGGTCCACATAGTTGTTGCCATACCCGCCAAAGAAGAAATTTGCGAATTCATCGTCTGGTTCACCAAAAGCCCCGCCCGCCGCATTGCGTATCCAGATTGACGAGTGTTTCCATGGCAAAGCGAAGCCGAAGTCAAACAGACCCCCTATTTTCGGTATCGTATCGCCGTCGACATAACTGGTGGCTGTGGTCAGGTTCCAACGAAACCCCTTTTCATCGTCGACGGCACCCAGAGAGCGCCGCACATTTTCATATTCGAGACTTGCATCGAAAGTCGACAGCTTGTCGAACGTCACAGGCACGTTCTGATAGCGCGGTAACGCGTCCATGTCCAGGTAGTGATTAAGCTCGGCCGAGAACGAAAGACGACGTGGCTCGTCGTAGATCAATGTCTTCCCGTAGCCAACAGAATATCGTTGCCCTTTGCGACTGAGCTTGGTCGGGCCGAACAGGTCATAGAAGTCCGCATGGTTGAGATACGCACCCATGCGCCAGGTCCCGGACAGTGGCGACGCGTTGAAGACTGTGTGCTTGTACTCAATACTCAGGCTCGTACGCTCGTCGGACGGCAGGTCGCTATCCGGACTGTAACCCGCGCCGAACGAAAGCGTGTCGAGACGCACGGGGTCGGAAAAGTTGATTTCCATGCCTAATGACACGGAGTCCTTGTAGCCTTCAATGGCAGGATACCAGGACTCAAATCCCAGGTTCCTAAGCGGTACATAGTCGCCTTCAGCCGTTTTGATTTCGTCGATATCGATCTCAGACGGAGAACCTGCTTCCCATGCCGCCAGCTCTGGGTGCTTGGCAATCGTCTTGGTCCCGAGGAATACGACGGCGCCTACATCGTCAAGCGGTTCGGGCTGGATGGTCACAGGCACGAATCCGTCGCCGGTGTAATTGAAGGCGATCAGCGAGCCGTCCTCGCGGGGGATAGGTCGAAAGTATCCGGTCTCCGCATTGCTGACGATTTCCAGTTCCTCCGTTGCCAGTTCATAGCGCCAGATATTGGACACACCCGTGTAGTACGAACTGCCGAAGAGAAACCGGTTGTCCGGAGAAAACACGAATCCCTCGGGAATTGCCTGGCCGAGGTCGAACGTATGAACCGGCTCTAACTGGCCGTCCTTGAGCGCCTGTATTTCGAAAATTCTAAGGTCCTGCTGGCCTGACACGCTGCCAAAGGAACTGGATAACAAACGGCCATCAGGCGACAGGTCCATATCGTAAAGAGACGTCCCGTAGGGAAACGTCTGAACCACGTCGTACGTGTCATAGGGGTATGGGATCTGGACCAGTGATGCCAGTCCGTGCAAATGTCGTATACCCCAGATAGACCTGTCATGGCGATTAAAGACGAGCTCGCCAATGCGGGCGTCCTCCAGCAACATCTCGGTCTCACCGGATTCGAGGTCTATCGCCATCAGGTCGCGATAGGCGTAGTTGTCGGCGGTGTAGAACAGAGTCTTGCTGTCCGGATCGTGGGCGAGCGATGTCACCCGGTACAACATCGGGCCCTTTACATCGCCCAGACGCTTAATGCTTCCATCGGCCATCGACATTGCGCCAACGTGGGCAACAACACCCTGGTATCGAAATGCAGCATAGAGAGTGTCGCTATCCTCGTCGACGAAACCGCGGGAAATGGACCCAAGCGCACGCTGTGACAGGTCCTCATGCTGAGTTGTCGGAAATTGCCGCACCGATTCCAGGTTACTCAACTGGAATTCTCGCTCGTACTCGATCCAGTCCTGCCAGGCTTCGTCTAGCGGCAGCCCGAAAATGCGCTCGAATTCCTCTTCATAAGAGCGCTTGCTGCCTTCCTGGCGTGTAACCCACCTGACCAATCTGTCCGGATCGTACGCCAGCGCGACGTAAGTCATGAAGCGTGTTCCGTACAGATAGGAATTAACACCGACCTGAAAATCGACCGCGATACCTTCCGCTACCAGGCCAAGCGGATCGTAAATTCGGGCATCGTCCCTGACCATAGAACGGAAAACCATCTCATCGTAGGCGCCCTGTGCGCGACCCAGTCCGCCGGACATCCATGTTTCGGCGAAAACGGCTATTCCTTCCAGGTACCAGCGCGGTGCGTAATGACGTGGGGCGGTCAGGTAAGAGTAAAGAATGGTCTCCGGGTGTTCAGCCTCGGCCCAGACTTTGCCCCCGAAAAAACGCCGGGCACGTCGATCGCTGCTGTTCGCATGGTCCATCGTGGCGATATGCACCAGCTCGTGTTTCATCCAGCTGCGCATACGTTCGGCCGAGGCCAGGGTCTCAAAGGTCGGTGGGCGCGGGGCGACGTCGACCAGGAGCATGTTCCTGGGGATAACCAGCGCGCCGGCGCCCCCATGATCGATAAAATCCGTCATCAGGACGGATACTTTCTCGTAGGGCTCGAAACCGAAAATTTTGCGCTGGCTGCGCATCGAGTTTTCGAAACTCACCGCGGCATATGGTGCAAGATAGCTCTCACCTGGATCGAAATAGAGCAGCTTTAGATCCTGCGTCTCCAGGGATTCGAGGCCCTGTGCGTCGGCCGGCTGGTGTACCCCGATGACGAACATGACAGACAGAAGTCCAATCTTCAGTGTTCGCATGACAGTTCTTCTTATTGTTTGCTTGTCAGAAAAAGCCTGAGGATGCTACCGCATAAGCAGTAGCATCCTCATTGTCTTACTATAGCTGCTGGACAGGCGCTTCGCTGCGCTCCAGCAACGATTTTTTAGCGCTGCTGATCCCGCGCCATCTCCCTGGCGGCTTCGGCTGCGATTGCATCGCGGATTGCAGCGTTGGCGAACGCATCGCGCATTGACTCATTGGCGAAGGCATCGCGCATCGACTCATTGGCAAAGGCGTTGCGTATTGCATCATTGGCAAATGCATTGCGCACGGCGTCATTGGCCATGGCATCGCGAAGTGCGTCATTGGCCATCGCGTCGCGCACGGCGTCATTGGCCATCGCATCACGAACCGCATCATTGGCAAAGGCATCGCGTACAGCGTCGTTAGCGAGCGCGTCTCTTACAGCTTCGTTGGCGAAGGCATCACGAACCGCGTCATTGGCAAAGGCATTGCGCACGGCGTCATTGGCCATCGCGTCGCGGACGGCGTCATTGGCCATGGCATCACGTACGGCGTCATTGGCCATCGCATCACGAACCGCGTCATTGGCGAAGGCATCGCGAACGGCGTCATTGGCCATCGCATCACGCACGGCATCGTTTGCTACTGAATCGCGCGCAGCGTCATTGGCGAAGGCATCGCGAACAGCATCATTGGCAAAGGCATCGCGAACGGCGTCATTGGCCATCGCATCACGCACGGCGTCATTAGCCATCGCATCGCGGACCGCGTCATTAGCCATGGCATCACGCACGGCAGCATTAGCCATAGCATCCCGGATCGCATCATTGGCCATCGCATCACGTACAGCGTCGTTTGCTATTGAATCGCGCGCCGCGTCAGCGGCAAAGGCATCGCGCGCCGCGTCACTGGCAAAGGCATCGCGTACTGCCTCATGGGCAAAGGCATCACGAATCGCGTCATTGGCGAGTGAGTCGCGTACAGCGTCATTGGCGAAGGCATCGCGGACGGCGTCATTGGCGAAGGCATCGCGAACGGCGTCATTGGCCATTGCGTCGCGTACGGCGTCATTAGCCATCGCATCGCGTACCGCGTCACTGGCAAAGGCATCACGGAGCGCCTCATCGGTTGACAGTTTCGCGAACAGGTCGGACTGCATGAAGTCCTGAACCGACTGGTCTCCCAGGTCGATGTTATCCGCCGAAATCTGTTCTGTTCGATAACGCTCAGCCGGCGCAACCGTGCCGGCAACTCCATCACCCGCCGGTTGATTTACGCCAAAGTAGGCAACAACAACTAAAGCTGCGACGCCGATTAATATGACAGGAATTGCTTTGTTACTTGTAGCCATCTTTTCATCCTCTTGGCTCTTTCAACGAGCTCTGTGGTGTTCGTCCTAACCTGCAATACTGTTCGGTCAGGAAAAAGTTGGTACACATCCGCGCAAAACGCCGGCGGACCCAGCCTCTCAGGGCTTCAATCTTCAGGCGCGTAATCGAGTTTCGCCTGATGGACGACCCTGCCGTCAGCCAGGAAACGCAGGTTGATGGTCGTGTTGCGGGCGCCCTTGTTTTGCAGATAAACGGCGTAGCGCCGCTTGCCTTCCTCCATTGTCAGTCTTACCTGGCCGGTTTCAGCAGAAACCGTCGTTCCTTCGCTCTCGAGTTGCGCAAAGCCGTTAAACCAGATTGTCTTGTCAGTGTAGTCGGCCTGCACCTCGATGTGGTCCGCAGAGACCAAATCGAAATCGAGAATGATAATCGACCCCGCGCTGCGCAAAGACACCGTGCCCGCGATATCGGTTTCGCTCAAACTTATAGAGTGAGCGAACGTCGTTTCAACGGGCTCGGCTACTGTGCCGACGAGTCCCGTTACCGCATCAAAGGTCCGGTGCGAAATCTGGTTGGAATTCAACATGCTGAGCGTCAGAATCACGCCGGCCGCGAACGTTACCGAGTATTTCAACGCAGGCGTGGCAAGGAGTATCTGGAGGAACCCGGGGGACTCTTCTTTGCCCTGGGTCGGTGGTACAGAATTCATGATGATATGCCTCATGTAGGGCGGGGGGGCTTCCTGTTCGACGCCGTTGAGCGTGTCGCAGAGAGAAGCAAGCTCGTCATGCAATGCACGTCCTTCAGCGTTGTCGCCGAGGAATGCCTGCAGTTCGTCCTTATCTGCTGCGCTGATGTCACCGTCAATATCGGCGTTGATCAGGTCAGTGAATTTCTGCTCTATGGTCATAAGCCCTGGTCGGTCAGTTCGTCTTTAAGGTGCTGTCGAGCGGTATAAAGACGTGATTTAACAGTCTTTTCCGGGAGTTCGAGGATTTCGCCAATTTCCACATAACTGCATCCCAGAAAGTGCTTCAAAATTACAACGGTCCGATAGTCGGTATTGATGGTCATCAGTGCCGCCTGCACGGTGGCAGACACCCTGGCGCTCTCAAACTCCTGCTCCGGTCCTTTCCCTTCATCGGCCGCTTCGAAAGCCAGCGGCTCGAGTCTGTTTGCCTTGCCGAGCCAGTTGATCGATTCATTCAACGTGATTCGGTAGATCCAGCTGAAAAAACGGCGCGAGGGGTCATATTGGCCAAAATTCTGGAAGACCTTCAGGAACACCGTCTGGGTTACATCCCTGGCATCGTCCCGGTTGTTGAGCATTCGATAGGCCGCGTTATAGACGGGTTTCTCGTACTCAGCCAACAAGGCTTCAAATGCCTGCCGGTCGCCTGAAATGCACCGTTCAATCAATTTCGTATCGTCTGTCTTACTCATACGTACAATTGACCCGGCAAAAGGTTGGTGAAATGTTGCTTCGACTTATTCTTTGGCTTCTATGTCGAAAATGGTGTGAAACCCGGAATATCGGAAGACGTCATGTATGTGGTTGTTGACGTTTATTATTTTTAGCCCTGTGCTACTCCCAACAAGGCGTTTCTGTGTCTTGAGCAGTATACCGAGACCGGCACTGGAGATGTATTCAAGTTCTGCAAAATCCAGCGTACTCGGGCCCTCCAGTCCATCCATGAAGCCGAGCGCTTTCTCACATTGCGCGGCATCCAGCCGCCCACGGCACAATACCTCGCCGTTATCTCCGTATTCGATCTCAAACATCTTCGTTCCCTGAGCCTTTGGTAAATATAACCTCGCCCCGCCCATCTTTGTAGGTGTATTCGAGCCTGTCCGCCAGATTCTGTATGAGGTGAATGCCCAAGCCACCGGGTGTGCGCTCCTCGAGGGGAGCTTCGATGTTCACCTGACGCTGCGCCGTGACGTCAAACTCGACGCCGCCGTCATCCACCAAAGTGACAGTCACCTCCTTGCTGGAAGTGGCGTCGTTAGTGGCATCCTCCAAAAAGGTGACTGTCACTTCTACGGTGATGTCGGTCGATACGTCTGGGTTGTACTTGACCATATTGACGAAGAGTTCTTCCATTGCGAGGTGCACCGGGAAGCGTACGCCCGGTGAGATATCGTTGTTCTCGAGAGTTTCCTCCGCGAATTCGTACAGCGGTGACAGCGAGTCGAGACTTCGGGGGAAATCGCGTCGCATGGCCAGGATTACTCCGGCAGTCGGCGGGCGAGGACGATTGTGATGTCGTCGGCCTGTGGTGCCGTTCCGCCGTGCTCGCGGGCAGCGGCCATGATCTTGTCGACGAGTTCCTGGGCGTTCGCATCGGGGTTCTTATCCAGTACCCGGATTACTCCCTGACGGCCGAATTGTGTGCCGTGTTCGTTCTCGTATTCATAAATGCCATCGGAAATCAGGCCGAGCACATCGCCGGGCTCGAGCGCGGCCACAACCGGAGACTGCAAATCCGACTGGGGCATATAACCGAGCGGAAAAGTCGTGGCCGGGTGCCACTCGAACTCAGCCATCTCGGCCTGATAATGCATGATTGGACCCTGGCCGCCGGAGTGGAACCGGACCGTGTGGGTGTCTGCATCCAGCAGGCCAAAGAAGCCGGTCACGAAGCGCTCATCGGGCAGGTCTTCGCAGAGCTGGTCATTGATGTGCACGAAGGCGTCGTCGAGGCTGGAATCCAGGCGAATCGCAACGCGCAGCATGGCGCGTACCTGGGTCGCACTGAGAGCGGGACCGATGCCATGGCCGGTTGCATCGCCCATCAGCAGGAACAAGCGTTTGTCGTCGAGGGGGACAAAATCGTAGAGATCGCCACCTGTCTGGTCAGTCGGCGCGAAAGCCCCGCCGAAATCGTAGCCATGGATAACGGGCATGTTCTTCGGCAGGGTGCCCATCTGAACGTCACGTGCCACCGAAATCTCCCGGTCGAGACGTTCCGACGCAATTATCTGCTCAGTAATCTTCGCGCGGTGCAGGACGACCGCAGCCTGCGCCGCAAGCGCCTGTGCGACGAACTCATCTTTTTCATCAAACACGCCGTCATTTTTGTTGAGTATCTGCAGGACGCCAATCAGTGAGTCTTCGTAGCCGATTAGCGGGACAGTCAACATGCAGCGCGAGCGATACCCAGTCTGCTTGTCGATCGCCCGATTGAAACGATCGTCGGCGTAACAGTCAGGGACGTTGATCAGTTTGCGCGTCTGAGCGGACTCGCCGACGATGCCTTTGTTTGCCGGGATGCGTATCTGGTCCAGGTCGGTGCCGACGCGTACCACCAGTTCGTTGGCTACATCGTCATAGAGAAATACGGTGCCGCGATCAGCGTTCAACACCTCGCGCGACGCGTCGACGACTTCGGCGAGCATTGTGTCGAGGTCGAAGGGTGCGGCGAGTTTGCGGGTGACTTCCAGAATCTGGCGCAATGCCTGCATGTCATCCGAGACTTTTCCCACGATTCTAAGGTTCTCCGATAACTTCGGTCATAGGCAGTCGCACATAGTTGATCTTGATCTCTGAGATGCGAGCCACCATGCGCTCAGCAAGTTCCGGGACCACGAAATCGGAATGTTCGACGGCGCGATGCGTGACGAGTACCTCTTGACGAACTGCCAGATCTTCACCCAGTTTGGACGCTGTGTTTACGGGGTCGCCGAAAAAGTCCACGTCACCGACCAACAGTACACGCCCATAGTCGATGCCGACAGCCAGGTAGATCTGTTCGCCGATTCCAAACTCTTCATTGGCGTGGAACAAGGCGGCGTTCACGTCGAAGCTGGCCTTGATGGCATCGTCAGGGCTATCGAAAAACGCGTAGCAATTATCTGCATCGCACTTCAGCAAGATACCGTTGTTCGCTTCGATGACCGGTGCGACAATTTGCCGGGTGCGGTGAATCATCTTCAAAAAGTGACAAACGCCGAGCTTGCGCGATGTACTCGAAAAGCTCGCCATATCTGAAATGAACACGGCGCCTTCGACACCAAATTTGTCCCAGATGCTGCAGCGAATGCTCTCAGCACGATCGGCATCGGGTTCGTCTGCGAACCCCGCGATCAGTTGGTCGAATTCGGCATGTCCCGTAAGTGGCTGGTGAAAAGCGTTTTCTGCCATGTTGATCCCCATTTTACTCTTATACGCATTGGCAGTGATACCCAGTATATCGTGCATTCAGCCCGATGGCAGGCAGGATTTCGACCCGATGACGTCGTCAGCATCAATGTCCGCCCGTAGTTCGACGCTACCTTACAATTCGGCGCTGGAGTCGCAGGCTGCGGCGCAGTTTTTCGGTCGTTGTGGCACTGTCGCGATGGTGGGCTTGTCGGACACGCTTAAGCCTCATGTCGGAATAAAAATGTCCTGTGCTATCGTAGCAATACATTCAATTTTTTGTTTCATAGTGTGGAATTAGCTATGCGCTCGATCGAACAACTTATCGCTAACCAACAGTCAGGCTACTCGCTGGATCAACAGTTTTATACCGATCCGGCGGTCTATGCGCTGGAGCTCGAGCGAATTATTTATCAGAACTGGATTCTTGCTGGCCATGTTTCGCAGTTTGCCGAGTCCGGCGATTTTCGCGTCCTGAACGTCGCTGGCGAGTCCGCGATCATCGTGCGCAGCCAGGATGGTGAACTGAATGGCTTTGCCAATGTCTGTCGCCACCGCGGCTCGCTCGTGTGCCTGGACGATAACGGCAATACCGAAAAGTTTTCCTGCCCCTATCACGGCTGGATGTACGACCTCGACGGTAAACTCATTGCGGCGAGGAATATGCCGGATGACTTCGACAGGGAATCCCGCTCACTCAAACGCGTATCGGTCGAAGTTGTACATGGACTCGTATTCGTGTGTTTTACCGATAAACCTCTGTCGCTCGAAAGCTGCAGGCGCGACCTGGCCGAGCCGATGGCCATGTTTGATTTCGAGAGCCTCAAGGTTGCCGCGCAAAAGACCTACGACATTCCGGCGAACTGGAAGCTCTCGATCGAGAACTACCAGGAGTGCTACCACTGCGCGACGGCGCATCCGGAGTACGCTCGGATGCATACACTGATGCTGGGCCAGGATCGGAGGGCCAGAGTGCAGCAGCATATGCAGGAACGAATGGCGGCCTGTGGTGTGCGTGACATCAACGTTGACTTTACCGACGCAGCTGCCCCTCCCGGTGAGATGGGCTATGCGTACAGCCGGACTGCGCTGTTTGAAAAATACAAAACAGGCAGCAAGGACGGTAGCCCGGTCGCGCCGTTGCTAGGTGAGTTCACGGATTACGACCACGGCGGTTCCGATTTCAACTTCGGTCCATTCTCATTCATGCTTGCGTACAGCGACCATATCGTTGCCTATGTCTTTACCCCGATCGACCACACCAACTCGCGATGTGAGATCTACTGGATGGTGCGGGGCGATGCCGTCGAAGGAAAAGATTATGACGTCGACGAACTGACCTGGCTGTGGGATGTCACGACCATTTCCGACAAGGAAATAATCGTTAACAATTCCAAAGGCGTGCATTCGAAGTACTACGAGCCGGGCCCCTTCTCCGAGATGGAAAAAGAAGAGCGTTCCTATATCGAGTGGATCCTGCGGGAGTTGCAGGCCTAGGTCCTGCGGCGCGCGACCAGCCAGGACAACAGGACGCCGCCACTGACAATCAGGATAATCAACGTCGCCAGCGCGTTGATGTCAGGCGATACGCCCAATTTTACTTTCGAGAAGATGTACATGGGCAGTGTGTTGCTGCCCGGGCCGGACACGAAGCTGGCTATAACGAGGTCATCCAGAGACAACGTGAAGGCGAGCAGCCACCCGGCGACCATGGCCGGCGCAATCAGTGGCAAAGTGATATCGAACATCACGCGCAGCGGATGACCACCGAGATCCATTGCGGCTTCTTCCAGTGATTCGTCCATGGACATCAGGCGCGATTGAACGATGATGGCGACATAGGCCATCGCGAAGGTTGTATGGGCGATAGTGATCGTTCCAAAGCCGCGCTGCGCCGGCCACCCGGTCAACTGCTGAAGTGAGACGAACAGCAGCAGCAGCGACAGGCCTGTAATGACCTCGGGCATCACCATAGGCGATGTGATCATTCCCGAGAACAGCGTGCGCCCTTTGAAACGGCGAAAACGCGCGAGCGCGATTCCAGCCATCGTGCCGAATATCGTTGCGATGGTCGCGGACGTGAGCGCAATGCGGAGGCTCAGGAAAGCCGCATCGAGAATCTGTTCGTTGCGCAAAAGCTCGCCGTACCAGCGTGTCGAAAATCCTCCCCAGACCGTGGCGATGCGCGAGTCATTGAAGGAATACAGGACGACCAGTACGAGCGGGATATAGAGAAACGCATAGCCAAAGGCGAGCACGGACACAATGAAGCGGGACTGCCGTTTCATGCTGTGCTCTCCTGGTCGCGGGCCTGGTAGCGTTGCAGCAGCACGATGGGAACTACAAGCAACAGCAGCAGGACGATGGCTACCGCTGACGCCAGCGGCCAGTCGCGGTTGACGAAGAACTCATCGAAAAGCACGCGGCCGATGAGTAGCGACTCCGGGCCACCGAGCAGATAGGGAATGACGTACTCGCCGATGGCGGGGATAAAAACCAACAGACAGCCTGCGATAACACCCGGGCGGGCGAGCGGCCAGGTCACGTCCCAGAACGCCCGGGACCTTGATGCGCCCAGATCCTGAGCGGCTTCCACCAGATCGAGGTCCATACGTTCAAGCGACGCATACAGCGGCAGAATCATGAACGGCAGGTAGGAATAGACGAGGCCGACGAACACCGCAAAGTCGGTGTAAATGAGCTGAATTGGTTGATCGACAATGCCCACCCACAGAAGCAATGAATTTATCGTGCCGTAGTTATTCATGAGGCCCATCCATGCGTACACACGCAGCAGGAACGAGATCCAGAAAGGCAGGATGATCAGCATTAACAGCAGGCTGCGGGTGGCGCGACTGGAGCGCGCAATGCCGTACGCCATCGGGAAGCCCAAGGCCAGGCAAAGCAGCGTCGCGCAGGCTGCCATGAACACAGATCGCAGGTAAGTGACCGCGTACAGTTTGTCGGAGAACAGGAAGGCGAAGTTGTCCAGCGACATGGCTTGCGAGTAGGGTGGCTGGCCGAATACGGGCTCAGCGAGACTAATCTTCAGTACGATCGCGAACGGCGCGAGAAAGAACAGCAACAACCACAGGTACGGCGCAGCGATAAGGACTTTCTTCCACATGCGCCTAGTCCAGCAGTACCACGGCGCTGAGCGCGCGCCACGAGATCCAGACTTTGTCCTCCCATTCGAGGAAGCGCGTGACCGACCGGCGTCGATTCTGCGAGCTGACCTGCACAATCTTGCCGCTTTCCAGCCGAATTCGGTAAAGGGACCGGTTGCCCAGGTAGCCAAGGTCGTCGACGACACCTTCAATGCAGACGTCGTCATCATCGTCAGGTTTTTCCTTGCTGACGAAAATCTTTTCCGGGCGAACGGCTACTTCTATCTCCTGTCCTTCTTCGACGAGCTGTTTGCCGAGTGCAGTAAGCGTCACGCCGGCCTCGGTGGAGTAGACCTTGATACCGTCCTCGGCAACGGCAGCTACTCGCCCTTTGAATGTGTTGATCGTACCGATGAACTCAGCGACAAACCGGTTGGCAGGAAATTCATAGATTTCTTTGGGCGTGCCGACCTGCTGGAAGCGGCCGTTATCCATCACGGCCATTCGCGACGACAACGTCATCGCCTCTTCCTGATCATGAGTGACCACGACGAAGGTGACGCCCAGTTCATCCTGAATATTCATGAGCTCGAACTGGGTGCGTTCGCGCAACTTTTTGTCGAGAGCGGCGAGGGGTTCGTCAAGCAGCAGGACTTTGGGCTGCTTGATCAGTGCACGAGCGAGGGCAACGCGCTGTCGTTGGCCGCCTGACAGCTGATCCGGCTTACGTGATCGAAAATCACCAAGCTGTACCAGTTCGAGCATTTCGTCGACCCGTCTCGCAATTTCCTTTCCTGGCGTTCTCTCCTTGCGCAGGCCGTAGGCGATGTTGTTCTCGACAGACATGTGCGGGAACACGGCGTAGGACTGGAACATCATATTGACATGCCGTTCGTAGGGCGGCTGGTTGGTCACATCAACGCCATCGATTTCGATCGTACCCGACGTCGGCGTTTCGAAGCCGGCCAGCATGCGCAGCAGTGTCGTCTTGCCGCAGCCCGAGCCACCTAGAATCGAGAACAGCTCTCCCTTCTCGATTGTCAGGTCGACACTATCCACGGCAGCGAAATCACCGAAGTGTTTGCTAACGCCTCGAATGCGAATGAAATCCTTCATATACCGCTCTTGATCCTTGCAAAGGTTCGGGTCATGACACGGTCTTCCTTGGGCGACGGCTGCGGTATTGCATAGATTCGCTCCCAGTCCTCGTCACTCGGGTAGATCGCCGGGTTGTTAATCAGTTCGGGATCGAGATACTCCCACGAGGCACGATTCGCGTTCGCATAGAAGGTTGCCGTGGCGTTCAGAGCAGCGATGTCGGCACGCTGCAGGAAGTCGATAAATCGATACGCGTTGTCCCTGTGGGGCGCGTCCGCAAGTAGGTAGAGGCCATCAGCCCAGAGCCCCGAGCCTTCTTTCGGCATCGTGTAGCGCAAATCGATATCGAGACCGGCTTCACTGGCGCGCGCTTTGGCAGTCGCATAATCACCGGACCAGCTCATCGCGACACAAACCTCCCTGTTTGGCAGGTCCGAGGTCATCTTCGTATTGCTGAAGTATCGGACATGCGGTCGAACGGACTGCAGGGTATCTTCAATTTCGGCCACACTCTGGGCATCAAACGACGCGGGGTCATGACCAAGGTAGACGAGCGTCATCGGAAAGAGGTCAGATGTGCTGTCGAGCAGGCTGACGCCACAGTCGGCCAGTTTGGCGACAACCTCGGGATCGAAGAGCACATCCGCACTGTCCATCGGGTGATCGGGAAGCCGTTCGCGGACCAGCGTGGCGTTCCACGCATAGCCCGTCGTGCCCCAATGGTAAGGAACCTGGTATCCCTGAACCGCCTCAAAGATATCAAGGCGCGCCAGCAGGTCCGGGTCGAGATTGCCCACGTTTTTCAGCCTGCTCATGTCGAGTTTCTCGAAAACGCCGATCGGAGTGAGGCGCGAGGCAAAGCGGTTGCTGTGCACGACGACGTCGTAGCCGCTGCTGCCGGTGAGCAGTTTAACGTCGAGAATCTCGGACGAGTCGTAGGTATCGTAGTTCACCCTGATGCCGGTTTCTGCTTCAAACAGTGCGATGGCTTCAGGATCGATGTAGTCGGCCCAGTTGTAGACGTTGACCACATTCTGGCCTGACGTATCTTCATTGCTTGTATCGGAGCAGGCGCCGAGTGCTGCGGCCGCTGCCAGGTAGCTTACGAGGATAAGTCGTGTCTTCGTCACATGCCGTCCAGGCCGCGCTTCAAAAGCGATCGAGCGATTATAAGCCGTTGTATCTCGCTCGTGCCTTCCCATATGCGGTCGACCCGAAGTTCACGGAAAAAACGTTCGGCAACATTTTCGCGCATGTAGCCACGACCGCCGAAGATTTGCACGGCACGGTCGGCGACGCGGTTAGCGGCCTCCGATACGTAGAGCTTCACCATGGAGCAGCGACTGTGCTGTGTCTTGACGTCGGCGCCGTCGTCAGACGCGCGGGCCGCGTCATAGGTCATGAGGCGAGCGGCATATAACTCGGTCGCGCAATCGGCCAGCATGAACTGAATGGCCTGTTTCTCGCTCAGCGGGGCGCCGTCGATGATGCGTTCGTTGGCGAAAGCCATCGTATCTTCGATGAGCCTCGCCATGGCGCCGCAGCTGCGGGCGCCGATCATGAGGCGTTCATGCCGGAACCAGCTGTGTGTAAAGGCCATACCATCGCCGGGTTGCCCAACGCGCTGTGTTAACGGGACGCGCACGTTCTTGAACAGGTAGGTCGGGTGGTGCGATGCGTAGGTGTGGCTGAACTTCGGGTTGGCGATGATCTCGATGCCGGGTGCGTCGGCATCGACAAGGAAAAGCGCTTCGTCATCCTCGCCGGGCAGGGTTGCCTGGAACCACATGAACGTCGAGAGGTTGCCGCTTGTTACGTACCATTTCTCGCCGTTCAGCACGTAGTCGTCACCGTCGCGAACCGCCGTCGCCTCGAGGCTTGATACGTCCGATCCCGGACCGGCTTCCGTAATCGCAAAGCAGTCCTTTTTTTCCCCGCGCATCATCGGCAGGATGTACGTCTGTAGTTGCTCCTGGGTGCAGGCCTCAAACATCCACGACTGCGCCTCGGGGAAACACCATGACAACGCGTTGGTAACACGCCCGAGCTGTTCCCAGATCGCGACCTGTGACTCCATGGCAAGCTCGAGTCCCCCGTGACTTTTCGGCACGTCGATTGCCGTAAACCCGAGTTCGATGGCGCGCTGCTTGTTTCGGGCTGTTGTCTCAGGGGGTAGTGCCCCCTCATTCAGTTCGGCTTCTACTTCATGTGGTTGCAGATATTCACCGGCGTACTGGCGGGCGATTCGTTGCCACGCTCGGGCATCTTTACT
>JAIBDF010000093.1 GCA_024679535.1 Chromatiales bacterium | reverse complement strand
GGCAGAGCTCAACCTCACCGAGGCTCTCGCGCGAGCCAGAGCACCAGGGCGCTAATTAGGTACCAGTTACCTTATACCGGATATAAGGTAACTGGTACCTAATTACTTGAGGTCGCTCGGCAGCATGGGTGAAGAGAGCATCGCCTCGAAGCGGGTCCAGCGTTCGGCTGCATCGGCATCCCCGCGCTCTACGTAGTCCGTCACCATAGCCTTGCCGTGGTTGTAGTTGATGACGTAGCTACGGTACGCATCGAAGAACCGGGTTCTCTGGAGCGACTTGTCCGCCGGCGTCATGCTGTAGTTCTGGAGCCACTCAGCTGCTTCCTCGCGCGTTATCTTTCCATTCAGGTAGTCGCGTGCGGCTTCGTTACCCGCGAAACTCAATTTGGCAGTGAGCGCGGCGAGCTCGTAATAGAGGTCGGCCTTCGATGCATCGAGCCCGGCGAGAGGAAAGAGCACGTCTTTTTCGAAAGCGATGCGTGCGGCGCCCGGGAAGGCCAGGTCGATCCCGTAGTTGCCGCTACCTTCGGCGATCAGCGATTGCGGGCTGAATAACGGGTACAAGGAAAACTCGAGCCAGCCGGCGTCATTGACGAGGTTTTTCTCAAGCAGTGCGTTGAACGTGTGGTGACCGGGATAGCCCTCATGGCAGCCGAGGTCGACGGCTCTGCTGATGCCAATCGGGAAATCGGTATTGACCTGGATAAGGCTGATCGAATTGCCCTGGTACCAGTTGTAGCCGGACCAGGGTTTGTCATTCACATATTCGATTGTGAATGACTCGCCTTCCGGCAGGTCGATGAACTCGAGCGTCCGCTTGCGGCACTCAGCCATAGCGGTTTCAAAAACCTCTGGCAGTTTGTCGAGCGGGATGGCGAACTGGTCATTGAAGGCTTCAACGCGCTTGCTCAACGGACCCTCGCCGGGCAACAGCGCATCGATCTCAGCGAGGATAGCTTCGAAGTGCGCGGCGTCATGGTCGGGTGCCATGCTGCCAAACAGCGCGAGTGACTCATCATCGAAGTCAGGAAACTCACCTTTGTTAATTGCGATACGCGTATCGAGTGCGTGCAGGCGGGCGACCAGGCCGGTAACGCGCATGCCAAGCATCTCGTCATCGCCGGTGTCGACTGCGGCCAGTCTCTCTGCAAGGTCAGCAGACGCAGTCAGTATCTGATCTAGACTCAGCGCGTTTTCCTCCGCTGCGGTCTGCAAGTCCTCCGGCCCGAAATACGCGTCGACATGTCCCCCATCGTGCAGGCCCATCGAGAGTTCAAGAAACAGGTACTCGCGAGCCAGGTCATCCATATTTGGAGCGGCAGGGCCACATGCCGTGAACAGAAGGGCCGATACCAGTGCGATCAGTTTCTTAGTCATCAATTTTCTTCAGTTTATACAAAGCGTCGAGGGCCTCGCGGGGTGAGAGTGAATCGGGATCGAGCGCGTCAATAGCTTCCCGCACCGGATCGACCTCAAGAGTTTTCTCCGCGCTGAAGTCGAGTTGTGTTTGCGGGTTATTCGCCTGCGCAGCCTGTTGCGATTCCAGTGTCTTGAGGTAGCGCTTCGCGCGTCGAATGACATCGCCGGGTACGCCGGCCAGCGACGCAACCTGCAGGCCGTAGCTCTGGTTGGCAGGCCCCGGTCTGACCGAGTGCAGAAAGACGAGTTGGCCCTTGTGCTCGGTTGCATCGAGATGCACGTTGCCACAGGCAGGTATTTCCTGAGCCAGCGCCGTCAGCTCAAAATAGTGCGTCGCAAACAGCGTGAACGCCCTGGCTTTCTCCCCCATGTGATGCGCGGCCGCCCAGGCGAGCGACAGACCGTCGAAGGTGCTTGTGCCACGCCCGATCTCGTCCATCAGGACGAGGCTGTGTTCCGTCGCATTATTGAGAATCGTTGCAGTCTCGGTCATCTCGACCATGAACGTCGAACGGCCACCGGCCAGGTCGTCGGATGCGCCGATACGCGTGAAGATCCGATCGATCGGCCCGACGCGCAGCTTGTCGGCCGGCACGAACGAGCCGATGTGGGCGAGGATGACTATCAGCGCCGTCTGTCGCATATACGTCGATTTACCACCCATGTTCGGGCCGGTGATCACGAGCAGGCGTTTCGCTTCGTCGAACGCCACGTCGTTGGCTATAAAAGGTGTCTCAATGACCTGCTCGACGACGAGGTGCCGGCCACCTTCGATCTCGATACAGGGAGTACGGCTGATCTCCGGCTGCGTGAGTCGCAGTGTCTGGGCGCGTTCGGCGAAACAGGCAACAACGTCGAGTTCGGCGAGGCCGCTCGCGCATAGCTGCAGTTCGCCCAGCACCTCATGCAGCAGGTCGAGCAGCTGCTCGTACAGGAACTTCTCGCGGGTCAGGGCGCGCTCGCGCGCGCCGAGGACCTTGTCTTCGAACGCCTTCAGCTCAGGCGTGATGTAGCGCTCGGCCGCCTTGAGTGTTTGTCGGCGCACATATTCAACCGGCGCCCTGTCTGCCTGTGCCTTGCTGATCTCGATGTAGTAACCGTGCACGCGGTTGTAGCCGAGCTTCAATGTGGCGATGCCGGTGCGTTCTTTCTCACGCAGCTCCAGGTCCACGAGATACTGGTCGGCATTCTCCGCGATGGCACGCAGGTCATCGAGCTCCTCGTCATAGCCGGCCGCGATAACGCCGCCATCGCGAATCAGCATGGGTGGGTTATCGATTACCGCCTTGTTGAGCAGGTGATACTGCTGACGATGTTCACCAACCTGACCGGCAAGGTCCGCGAGCAGCGGCGATTCGATGCTGGCCAGGCGCTGACGCAATGCAGGCAGTCGGGACAATGCTTCGCAGAGCTGCCTGAGGTCACGTGGTCGGGCAGAGCGCAATGCCACGCGCGACAGAATGCGTTCGACGTCACCGATACCGTGCAGTTGTTCCTGCAGGGCGTCCACTGCGCCGCTACTGAGCAGTACGTCGATGGCCTGGTAGCGGGCACTCAAGACATTGGTATCGCGCAACGGCCGCTGAATCCAGCGGCGCAGCAGCCGGCTGCCCATCGCGGTCTGACAGTGATCCATGACGCCGGCCAGCGTGTGCTGGTGATGGCCGCTCAGGGATGCCTCGAGTTCGAGGTTACGCCGCGTCGGGCCGTCCATGATGACGGCGTCGTCGCGAATCTCGACACGAATCGACTGCAGGTGCGGCAAGGCTGCCTTTTGCGTATCCGTGACGTACTGGAGCAGGGCGCCCGCAGCCGCGACGCCGTTCACAAAATCTTCACAGCCGAAGCCGGTAAGGTCGCGTGTGCCAAACTGGTTGCAGAGCAGGCGCGACGCGCTGTCGTGTTCGAAGTGCCAGGGCGGTCGTCGCGTAATGCGAATATGCTCACTGAACGCTCCGTCGAGCGGTTCGTCATCGTCGACGATGAGTTCAGCCGGTCGCAGGCGTTCGATTTCTCCCTGGACAGCTTCCAGGTCAGGTGCCTCGGTCAGGCGGAAGCGGCCTGCCGAGAGGTCCAGCCATGCGATCCCATAGGTCTCGCTGCTTTTAAATACCGCGGCCACGACGTTGTCGCGCTCGGCTGAGAGCAGGGCCTCATCGGTGAGTGTGCCCGGCGTAACGATGCGCGTGACCTTGCGCTCGACGGGGCCTTTGCTCGTCGCCGGATCACCGACCTGCTCGCAGATTGCGACGGACTCGCCCTTGCGCACAAGCTTGGCGAGGTAGCCTTCCACAGCATGGTAGGGCACGCCGGCCATCGGGATAGCGTTGCCACCAGACTTGCCCCGCGATGTCAGGGTAATATCCATGAGTGACGCCGCGCGTTTGGCGTCGTCATAGAACAACTCGTAGAAGTCACCCATGCGGTAGAACAGGAGCATGTCCGGGTACTCGGCCTTGATGCGTAAGTACTGGCGCATCATGGGGGTGTGTACGGCGGAGACTTCGGCTTTCATCGATAACATTTATTATTATGGGCACGTGAAAATACTGCATGTCGAAACCGGGCGCCATTTTTTGGGCGGTCCGCAGCAGGTTATCTACCTGATCAATGCCTTACGGGAGCGCGGCCACGAGAGCATCCTGGTTTGTCCGCCCGATTCGGGGATCGACACGGTCGCTCGAGAAAATGGCATCCGCGTCCACAATCTCTTCTGCGCCGGCGACCTGGACCTGCCGTTTGCTTATCGTCTGTCACAGTTCCTGAAGGAGCAGAAGCCGGACATCGTGCACTGTCATAGTCGCCGAGGTGCCGACATTCTTGGGGGTCTGGCGGCGAGCCTGGCGGATATTCCGGCTGTGGTATCGAGGCGCGTCGACAACACCGAGATGCGGGTGCTGGCTACCATTCGCTACCGACCGTTCCGGAAGGTTATCGCCATTTCAGTGGCGATCGCCGAGGTCCTTCGCGACCGGGGTGTGGAAGATGAGCGCGTCGAGATCATTCGCAGCGCGGTCGACGTTGAGAGGTTTTCACAGGCCGTTGATTGCGCCGCCGTACGTACGGAGTTTGACCTCTCCGAGGGCGACTTCGTGATCGCCGCAGCCGGCCAGCTCATTCCGCGTAAGGGGCATCAATTCCTGCTGCAGGCTGTTGCCGATCTCAAGGATCGGTACCCGCAGATTCGGCTGATCGTGTTCGGCGAGGGCTACCTGAATCACCAGCTGCGTGCGCAGGCCGCGTCACTGGGGCTGGGTGATGTTGTGCAGTTCGCGGGCTTTCGCGATGACCTCGACTCGTTCGTTTCCTGCTTCGACCTGTTTGCGCATCCTGCGCTCGCCGAGGGCCTGGGCGTTGCTGCGCTCAAGGCGGCCGCGGCCAGCGTGCCGGTCGTTGGCTTTGCGGCCGGCGGAATGGTCGAGGCAGTAGCGGATGGGCGGACGGGTTTGCTCGTCGCGCCCGAGGACAGTGACGCGCTGGGTGCTGCGATAGCGCGCCTGATCGATGAGCCTGCGCTTGCGGCGAACTTTGGCAGGGCCGGCAGGGAACGGATGCAAAATGAGTTCTCGGTCGCTACGATGGCGGACAGGCACGTGGCGTTGTATGAAACACTATTGCAGTAATTGGGGGCAGGAATGAAAGATGGAATTTCCCGGCGCGCAGTTCTTGGTGGAGGCGCCGCCGCCGCAGTGATAATCGGGACCCCGCTTCTGATGCGGGCTGACACTCTGGACTACAGGCCCGCGGTGGCGGGGCGGCCGGCTCCAAACCGCTCCCCGTTCGGTAGAGACAGCACTGCAGAGGACGTCACCGCCGGCATGGACCTCGCCGGAAAAACCGCGCTCGTAACCGGCTGCAACTCGGGCCTGGGTCTTGAGACCATGCGCGTGCTGGCAATGCGCGGGGCGCATGTCATTGGTGCGGCACGCACGGCAAAGAAAGCAAAGGACGCCTGCGACTCGGTCGAGGGGAAGACGACCCCGCTGGTTGTTGAGCTGACGGATCTGCCGGGCATCGTCGCTGCGGCTGACCAGGTCGCCGCACTGGATAGTCCCATCGACATGCTGATTCTCAACGCCGGGATCATGGCTCTACCCGAGTTGCGGCTTGCGAACGGCGTCGAAATGCAGTTTGCCGTCAACCACGTAGGTCATTTCCTGCTGGCCAACCGGCTTCTTGAGCAGGTCATCGCAGCAGACGCCGGACGGGTAGTCGTCGTCAGCAGTGGTGCACACCGGTGGGCACCGGACGAAGGTATTCAGTTCGACAATCTGGACGGCGCGGATGGTTACGACCCCTGGCAGGCCTACGGTCAGTCCAAGGTTGCGAACGGCCTGTTCTCGCGGGAACTGGCGCGGCGTCTTGGCGCTACGAGGGCAACCTCGAACTCCCTGCACCCTGGCGTCATACCAACAAATCTCTCGCGGCACTTGCCCCCACGCGACATCGACACGAACGACCCACGCTACAAGACCATTCCGCAGGGCACGGCGACCCAGTGCTATGTTGCGACCAGCCCTGATCTTGCGCGCGTGACCGGATACTATTTTTCGGACTGCAATCCGGCGGAGGCGAGCGACCATATGCAGAACGATGAAATGGCGGCCAGACTCTGGGCGGTATCTGAGGAACTCGTGGCTGATTACCTCTGATCTTCATGGCGGATTACGCATCACTGCAAAAACTGGCCGAAGCCGTCGTTGCCGATCTCACCGGGGCGAGAAAGGCGATGTCGACGGCCGAATCCTGCACCGGTGGCTGGATCGCAAAGAGCATCACTGATGTGGCCGGTAGCTCGGCCGTATTCGGTTATGGCGTGGTCAGCTATTCCAATGGCGCCAAGGAATCGATCCTGGGTGTGAAGAATGACACCCTCGAAGTGCACGGTGCTGTCAGCAAGCCGGTTGTGGAAGAGATGGCGAAAGGCGTCTTGCGCCTCAGCGGTGCTGATATTGCGGTGGCCGTCAGTGGCGTGGCCGGTCCGGACGGCGGCACCGAAGACAAGCCGGTGGGCACCGTGTGGTTTGCCTGGGCGATCCGCGATGGCGCCCAAGCGCTTGTCGATACCAGCTGCGAACATTTTTCAGGCGATCGTGACCTGGTCCGCGAACTGACCGTAGCGCACGCCCTGCAGGGCGTGCTCGAACGCATTGAAGCATGAACACGAAGCGCCTGTTCTTTGCATTGTGGCCGGATCATCGACAGCGTGAACGGCTGCGCGACGTCGTCGGCTCCGTTGCGAAAACAGTCGAGGGCCAGGTTGTTGACCGGCGGAACTGGCATGTCACGCTGGCGTTTATCGGACCATTTCCCGAGAACAGGATTCCTTACCTGCTCGAGCGGGCAGAAGAGATCAAGGTCGAGCCGTTCAGACTGAATTTCGACCGGCTCGAGTACTGGCCCCGGTCGAGAGTCGCGAGCCTCAGCGCGGCCATTGTGCCGGACGAACTGCAGGCGCTGGTCGACACGTTGAACGAGGTGATTTCCGATCTCGGACTCAAGCCAGAGGACCGGAATTACCGCCCTCACATCACCGTGGTGCGCAACGCGCGGTCCTTTGTGACCGAACGATTGACGCAAAGAGTCCAGACGGAGTGGTCGAGCTTTGAGCTTATGGAGTCGGTGTCCGCGCCCGGCGGAGTAAGCTACATCCCGCTTAAACAATAGCTTGAGCGACTTTTCGAGAATCTGCAGAGTTTGGCCGGATTTGGCCCTCCTGAAAGCTACTATTGACGCGGCTTCCATGAAATAATACTGTGCAAATCCACAGTATCATTAACTACCGCCTTTCGGCGCCCAGACACGACCAAAACAATGGACCAGAATAATGGACGATAATCGCAAAAAAGCACTCGCACAGGCATTGGGCCAGATCGAAAAACAGTTCGGCAAGGGTTCGGTCATGCGCATGGGAGACGGTACGGCCTCCAGGGATATTGAAGCCATTTCGACCGGTTCCATCGGTCTGGATGTTGCGCTCGGCATCGGCGGCTTGCCCAAAGGCCGCGTTGTAGAGATCTACGGTCCGGAGTCGTCGGGTAAGACGACGCTGACGCTCCAGGTAATTGCAGAATCACAGAAACTCGGTGGTACGGCGGCCTTTGTCGATGCCGAGCATGCCCTCGACCCTGGCTACGCCGAAAAGCTCGGTGTCAACGTCGATGAGTTGCTGGTGTCGCAGCCCGACACCGGAGAGCAGGCCCTGGAGATCACCGACATGCTGGTGCGCTCGGGCGCTGTCGACATTGTTGTGGTCGATTCCGTCGCCGCACTCACGCCGAAGGCCGAGATCGAAGGTGAGATGGGCGATTCACACATGGGTTTGCAGGCACGCCTCATGTCGCAGGCTCTGCGCAAGCTGACCGGCAACATCCAGCGGTCGAACACGATGGTTGTCTTCATTAACCAGATCCGCATGAAGATCGGCGTCATGTTCGGCAGCCCCGAGACCACAACGGGTGGCAACGCGCTCAAATTCTACTCTTCGGTTCGTCTCGACATCCGTCGCATCGGCGCCATCAAGAAGGGCGATGAGGTCATTGGCAACCAGACCCGCGTCAAGGTCGTCAAAAATAAGGTAGCGCCGCCGTTCAAGCAGGCCGAGTTCGAGATTCTCTACGGCCACGGTATTTCGCGCATGGGCGAGGTCATCGACCTTGGTGTCCAGCACGGCATCGTTGACAAAGCCGGCTCCTGGTACAGCTACGGCGACGATCGCATTGGGCAAGGCAAGGAAAACGTTCGCGAGTTTCTGAAAAATCATCCCGAAATGGCCGAGGAAATCGAACGTAAGATTCGTACGAAGCTGCTGCCGAGTAAGGCTGAAATCGCCGAGGCGGCGGCCGATGATGCCGCAGCCGCCGAGGCTGCCGAGGCCTAAGCTGCAACCTCTCCACGAAGAAATCAGCGATCTTCTCTCTCACAATGAGGAAGAAGATCGCTTTGCTTCGCCCATCGAGGCGCGCAAAAAGGCGATGGACTTCCTGGCTCGCCGCGAATACGGCCAGACCGAGCTCATCAGGAAGCTGGCCGACAAAGGTTTTGAGCGCGATATAGCCTCCCAGGCTGTCATCCGTCTCACCGAAGAAGGACTGCAAAGCGACCAGCGCTTTGCGGAAAGCTTCGTCCAGTCCCGAATCAACCAGGGAAAAGGTCCGGTCCGCATTCGCCTGGACCTCGGGCAACGCGGTGTCAGCGAGTCGACGATCGAGCTTGCCATCGAGGAGGCAGACCCCGACTGGCGCGCGCTGGCCAGGGAGCAACGTGACAAGAAATTCGGTGTATCCGCGCCGTCTGACTTCAAGGAAAAGGCTCGGCAGATGCGGTTTCTCCAGTACCGGGGTTTCGAGCAAGACCAGATTCAGTCAGCGTTCTAGTATTTTTCCCGCCAACCGTTACCATACGCCCCATGAAAACCATGACGAGCAACGAGCTCCGCCAGGCGTTCCTGGATTTTTTTAGCGAACACGGCCACGAAGTCGTCGCGAGCTCCCCACTGGTGCCGGGCAATGACCCGACGCTGCTGTTCACCAATGCCGGCATGGTGCAGTTCAAAGACGTATTCCTGGGCGATGACAAACGCAGCTACGCGACCGCAGCTTCATCCCAGCGTTGTGTGCGGGCCGGAGGCAAACATAACGATCTCGAGAACGTCGGCTACACCGCCCGCCACCATACTTTCTTCGAGATGCTCGGAAACTTCAGCTTTGGCGACTACTTCAAACGTGAAGCCATCCAGTACGCCTGGGAATTCCTGACGGGTACGCTGGGTCTGCCCGAAGAGCGACTGTGGGTCACCGTTTTCGAAGAAGACGACGAGGCCGCGGACATTTGGCTCAAGGAAATGAAAATCGATCCGAAGCGTTTCTCGCGTCTCGGGGCAAAGGACAATTTCTGGGCCATGGGTGACACCGGGCCATGCGGACCGTGCAGCGAGATTTTCTTCGACCATGGCGCCGATGTCCCGGGTGGGCCGCCAGGGTCACCGGATGAAGATGGCGATCGCTACGTCGAGATCTGGAATCTCGTGTTCATGCAGTTTGATCGTTCGGCCGATGGCAAGATGGTGCCGTTGCCGAAACCGTCGGTCGACACCGGCATGGGACTTGAGCGTATCGCGGCTGTCATGCAGCAGGTACACAGCAACTATCAGATCGACCTGTTTGCAAACCTGATTCAGGCGACAGCCGATGTACTGGGCGTCAAGAACGATGGTTCGAGTTCGCTCAACGTCATCGTAGATCACATCAGGGCCTGTTCCTTCCTGATCGTCGACGGCGTATTGCCCGGCAATGAGGGCAGGGGCTATGTGCTGCGCCGCATCATTCGTCGCGCGATTCGCCACGGCAAGAAGCTTGGCACGGACGGACTGTTCTTTAACCAGCTCGTTGCGCCACTCGTAAAAGAAATGGGCGGCGCTTATCCCGAGCTCGTCAAGGCGCAGGCACACGTCGAGAAAGTGCTCGCGAAAGAAGAGACACGTTTTGCCGAGACGCTCGACCAGGGCATGGAGATCTTAGAGTCTGCCATCGCCGATCTCGATGGCAAGCAGCTGCCCGGCGACGTGGTGTTCAAGCTCTATGACACCTACGGGTTCCCGGTGGACCTGACTGCGGATGTTGCCCGCGAACGCGAGCTGACCATCGATCAGGCCGGTTTTGAAGCAGCCATGCAGGGTCAACGCGACAAGGCGAAGGCCGCCAGCAAGTTCAGTGCTGTCAGTGGTGATGCACTCAAGACGGATGAGAAGACCGAGTTCCTAGGTTACGACGCTACGGAAAGCGCGTGCGAGGTGGTTGCGTTGTTTAAAAACGGTGAGTCGGTCGACGAGCTTGGCGACGGCGACGAAGGTGCTGTTGTCCTGGCAACGACGCCTTTTTACGCGGAGTCAGGCGGACAGACCGGCGACAGGGGCATTCTGGTTGACGATGGCAAACTCTTCCGCGTGGATGACACGCAGAAGAGCGGCGACGCTAACGTACATTTTGGCACGGTCGAGCAGGGAGCCCTTAAGGTTGGTGACAACATCGAGGCGGTTGTCGATGCTGAGCGTCGCCAGGCTATCCGGCTGAACCATTCGGCAACGCACCTCATGCATGCCGCACTGCGAAATGTGCTCGGCGACCATGTGACCCAGAAGGGTTCACTCGTCGCACCGGATCGTCTGCGCTTCGACTTCTCGCACTACGAGGGCGTGACGGCTGAACAACTGCAGAAGATAGAAGCTATCGTGAATGCCGAGATTCGTAAAAACACTGCGGCGGAAACGAACCTGATGACCTACGACGAGGCCATCGAATCCGGTGCCATGGCGCTGTTCGGCGAGAAATACGGCGACAAGGTGCGTGTCCTGCGCCTCGGCGACTACTCGGTTGAGCTATGCGGCGGCACGCATGTCGAGCGCACGGGTGATATCGGCGCGTTTAAAATCACACATGAAGGTGGCGTTGCCTCCGGCGTGCGCCGCATCGAGGCTGTTACCGGGCAGGGCGCCATGGAGTGGATCGACGCCAACCAGCGGACGCTGGGTGACCTCGCCGGGCTGCTGCGCAGCACACCGGACCAGGCGGTGGCCAAAGTCGAGCAGCTCCTTAAGCACAACAAGGAACTGGAGAGGAAGCTGGCGACGGCGAAGCACGCGCTCATTACCGGGCAGGCTTCCGAGAGCGAAGATGATGTGCAGGAGGTCAATGGCATCAAGGTCGTAACGGCCCGCATGGTTGACGTTGACGCGAAGTCGTTGCGCGAAGCGGTCGACCGCGTCAAAGACAAGCTGGGCAATGCCATCGTGGTGCTGGCGTCTGTTGATGATGGCAAGGTTCGACTGGCGGCCGGTGTGACCAAGAACAACACGGACAAGATCCGCGCAGGTGACCTGATCAAGCCGGTCGCAGAGCAGGTGGGTGGCAAAGGTGGCGGACGGCCGGACTTCGCGCAGGCGGGCGGCACGGATGCTTCGAAACTTGACCAAGCGCTCAAATCGGTCGCTGATTGGGTCGCAGAACAACTATCCTAGCGCATGGGTCGCGAAAATCAGCTAGTATTACAACAGTTTAAGGAAGTACGACGCGTAACAAGAACGAGGCTTGGAGCCTCGCCAGGCAGGAGTAGGAAGCTATGCTGATTCTGACGCGACGCGCTGGAGAGACGGTTATGATCGGGAGCGATATCACGATCACCGTCTTGGGGGTCAAGGGAAATCAGGTCCGTATCGGGATCAATGCACCCAAAGACGTCGCAGTGCACCGGGAAGAGATCTACGAGCGAATCCAGAGCGAGAAGGCCTCGGGAGAGGCGCCTGAGTCCGATTGATCGGATAGGCTAGAAAAGCTGGATAAGCGCTTTACCTCAAGTAACCCTATGAGTATTATTGCCGCCCCGCGGAGGCCCGCAGGGTGGCGGGAACGAACACATCGGAGAGATGGCTGAGTGGTCGAAAGCGCTCCCCTGCTAAGGGAGTAAGGGTTAAAAGCCCTTCGAGGGTTCGAATCCCTCTCTCTCCGCCAGTAACAAAACAAGCCCCCTTCTGGGGGCTTGTTTTGTTACTGC
>JAIBDF010000230.1 GCA_024679535.1 Chromatiales bacterium | reverse complement strand
GACACGCTGGTCTACAACGACGACGGTTCACTAGACCTCTACTTTGGTCCGGAAGCAGCTGTTGGCCAGGAGGCAAACTGGATTCAGACCGTTCCCGGGAAAGGCTGGTTCTCCCTGTTACGTCTCTACAGTCCAACAGAGGCGTGGTTCGACAGGGAATGGTTGCCAGGTGAGTTTGAATTAGTGGAGTAGTCGTGAATAACCTGGTCAGGTTACTGACAAGCATTCTGCTGCTGGCTATCTGCGCAGTAGCTCCGACTGCCAGTGCCGCGGATCCCGAGCGAATCATAGTCACAAACGCGCGACTGGTTGGCCGCGACGCGGCAGCTCAGGATGCCGCCGTCAATGTCCTCATTGTTGACGGCCGGCTGACGGTAGTGACACAAGATCAGCTCGTCATCGAGCCGGGCGATACCGCTGTGGACTCGGATGGTGGGTTTCTCTTCGGGCAACTAGCGCTCGGTTCTCGTCCCAGCTTCGTGATTCTCGACGAGGATCCACGGGAAAACGTCGATGTCCTACTGGACACAAAGACGTATGCACGCTTCGCCATCCGGGAAGGGGTCATCGTCAAGAACGACCTGCCCGAGGTGGCTATACCCTCGGCCGATGTCGAGCCGAAGCCGCGACGCTGGAAGGCGTATACGCCGCCGCCGATTGCCGTGCCGATACGCTACTTCGACAGCAGGAAGTGGAACAAATTCGAAACGAAGCCGATCTCCGGGCTTTTCATTGGCGCGCTCATGCTTGATCGCCAGTTCTGGCTGAGTCAGGACAGCAACAGCGAAGGCCAGGTAGGCGACGTTTCAGAATTCGAAGGCGGAGAGATCCGCGGATTGCGTTTCGGCGCCGTCGGCACGCTGAATTTCAAACGGCCCTGGCGCTATACCGTATTCGCTGCAACGCACACCTTCGACAAGGGGTTTGATGTCACCAGGAACGACGAATTTACCTGGTTCGACTACCGGCTCGACATTCCGCTGCCCGCCAATCTGATGCTGAGCGTCGGCAAGCAAAAGGAGCCCATTTCGATGGAGCGGCTGTCGAGCCTGGCGTACCTGCCGATGCAGGAGCGCAGCGCCATCGCCGATGCGGTCATGCCTGTACGCAACCACGGGATCACGCTCTCGGGAAGTGCAGCTTCAGACAATGTGAGTTGGGCAGTCGGCGCGTTCAATAACTGGGTCGACTCGGGTGAATCATTCAGTGATACCGCGAGCGTGCTCGTAGGCCGCGCTACGTGGGCGCCGGCGTTTTTGCAGAGTGAGAGCAACCTGTTGCACGTCGGACTTGGCCTGCGGCGCTCTGACGCGAAGCAGCCCCTTCGTGCTCGCAGCGAACCGGAATTCGACAACGCGCCTCTTTACGTCGATACCGACTTGCTGTCAGCGGACGACCAGATGACCTATAACCTGGAGGCCTACTGGCGGAACGGGCCGTACATGCTCGGCTTCGAGTACATCGGGACAGATGTGAACTCGCCGCAGTCGGGAAATCCATTTTTCAGCGGCTATCACCTGACTGGCTCCTGGGCTGTGACAGGCGAGATGCGCGGCTATCGCAAGCGCAGCGGCACGTTTGATCCGCTCCCCGTCGCCAGGCCTGTCAATCAGGGCGGGTGGGGAACGGTTGAACTTGCGTTTCGGTACTCCAATACCGACCTGACCGACGGCACCGTGGACGGTGGGGAGATGGATGTCTACTCGCTGGGTGTCAACTGGTGGTTTACCCGGAGTGCACATTTGGCATTGAACTATCGCTACATCAACCTGGACCGGTTCGGTGCCCAGGGGGACAGCTCGGGACTCAACGCCCGGATTCTATTGATGCTGGATTAACCAGAAAGAAGGCTAATGAGGAGTCACGGTAGTGACAACAGAAAGCAATGTTGATTACCCCACGATGAGCGGGCCTGCGGTTTACCGTATCCGCGTATGCGGTCGCCTGAACGTTGATCTGTCGGAGCGGCTTGACGGAATGCACATAGAGAATTTGGCACGGGACGATGGCAAGGCTGAATCCGTGCTGGAGGGGCGTCTTCTCGACCAGTCTGCGTTGGCCGGTGTTCTCAACAAACTTTATGAGCTGCATCTTCCGGTGATGGCTGTCGATTGTCTCGGCGGCTGCAATGACGAATAGACGAATAACCGAAGCAATATTGGGAATTAATGGAGTGATAGAACATGAGTAGATCGTACTTCAGGGTAGGCCTTTACACGGTGCTGGCGAGTGCCGCATCTCAGTTCATGCTTATGCCAGCTGTGGCACAAGTCAGCGAGGAAGTTCTGGATTCAATCTCGACTCCGGACCAG